>CAYWSI010000051.1:0-12506 GCA_964460585.1 uncultured Algimonas sp. | reverse complement strand
GTAATCTAACACGGGCGTGCCGTCATAGGCTTGGAATGGGCCAGAGGCATCGACAATTAAATCGGGTTTAAAATCTAAGGTAAGTGCATTTCGGTCCAGCTTTAAGGGCGTGAATTTCGCCGCGCCAGATAATGTTTCGCAAGCACTCTTGGCTTTTTCAAAATTCCGCCCGGCAAGGATTAACTCTAACCCTGCCTCATCAGACAGGCGTTCGGCCATGCCAAAACCAAAGGTCCCATAACCGCCAATGATAAGAATTTTCATAGGAAACGCACCTGTTCTTCTGCGGTGGGAATGAGGCAAACTTCCCTGCGGCCAAACCATTTAAATCGATTGCGCGCGATAAAATTATAGAGCGGGTCCGCGAGAAATTTCGGTAAAAGCCGTCCAAGTGCCGCCAATTTCCACGGCCAGCCAATTGCTTCCAAAATCGCCAGACTCGCATCCCATTTTATTCGCAGCTCTCCGTTCTCAATCAGGAGGACGCTGTCATAATCCTCTGCGACCATATCATAATGCGCGAATAAAGCTTCGCCTATCGGGCTTTGCGCGGGCAAGAAATTAAAATGATGCTGGCGGTCATGGCGCAAGATAAAGCGCATGAAACTAGAGCACATGACGCACATCCCATCAAAAACAATGACCGCCCGATCATCAGGGAAGTCGGGGACGGAACTATCTTCGCGGTAACTATAGCGCGTCATGAGGGCTGGTTAGCCTAAGCGGCTAAAGAATTCGATAAGCGAATTTGCAAAGCGGGATTGCAGATTTAACCCCGCAAACGACCGCCAGCTTTCATGACTTTTTCGACGATTTTGGCGCTGACGGCTTCAATATCTGCGTCCGTTAATGTTGCGTCTTTCGGCGTGAGGGTCACGTCAATCGCGAGGGATTTTTGACCTTCCTCCACGCCTTTACCACGGTAGACATCGAACAAGCTGACATTTGTAATCAGCTGCTTATCCGCGCCTTTGGCGGCTCTGAGGATATCACCAGATTTAACCGCTTCATCGACAATAAAAGCAAAGTCGCGGTGAACAGGCATTAGGTCGGATAGGGTCAGCGCAGATTTAGCTTTGCTGGCCGACTTCTTTCTGGGTGCAGGAATATTATCCGGCGCAATTTCGAACGCCACAACGCGGCCCTCAATGCCGAGGGCTTTGAGCGCGCGCGGATGCAGTTCACCAAAACTGGCCAGCACATTCTTTGGCCCGAGACGTAGAGAGGCCGAGCGGCCCGGATGCCAGTAAGACCCGATCGCTTCCATGGTTTGGAGGTTGCCCGTATTCGCGCCCATGGCTTTTAAGGCCGCAATCGCGTCGGCTTTGGCCGTCAGCGCGGTAATCTCTACGGTGCCCGCCCAATCACGCGGGGCTTCGGCGCGTCTCATGCCGGCGAGGGAGAGGGATTGCTCATCAGGTGCGGTGCCGCGAAAGATAGGACCCAGCTCAAAAAGGGCCGCACCGGGATAACCTTGATTGGCGCTGCGCTGTCCAGCCAGCAAAAGGTGGATAAGCGCGCTCGGGCGCATCCAATTTAGCTCTTCCGAAATCGGATTATCCAAGGCGAGCGACGCTTGGCCGCCGTCGAAAACTTCCGCATGGTCCTTCAAAACGAATGACCATGTGACGGCTTCTGACAAACCGCATCCTGCCAGCGCGCGGCGGGCAAGCCGTGTACGGTTTTGGGTGAGGGTTGCAGTTGGCTCGCGGCGACCCGGAAGCGGCGGCAAGCTGACAGCTTCAAGATTATGGAAGCCGTGAATACGCGCGATTTCTTCGACGAGGTCCGCGCCCTCTGTCGCATCGCGGCGGAATGAGGGGACGTCAACGGTCCAATCCTTCGCGACTGTAAAGCCAAGGTCCGTCAGGATTTTCGACATATCTTTTTCAGAGAGTTTCAATCCCGTCAGCCGTTCATTCAGCGCGGTATCGAATTTAATCGACGCGGGCGCAGCAGGTATCTCTCCAGCCACCACAATTTCGCTGGCTTCACCGCCGCAAATGTCCAGCACCATACGTGTCGCGAGTTCTGCGCCGTCAATTAATCCGCCCGTATCCACACCGCGTTCAAAACGATATTTCGCGTCAGAATTGACGCCAAGGCGTTTCGCCGAGCGGCGAATAGTGAGCGGGTCGAAATAGGCGCTCTCGATGAGGATATCTGTTGTGCTCTCATCGCAGCCTGTCGCGACGCCGCCGACAATGCCGCCGAGACCGAGAATGCCGTTCTCGTCTGTAATCGCGACATCGGCGTCGGTCGCCGTGTAGGATTTATCATCCAGCGCATCGAAAGCCTCGTCTTTACCGTGCCGCACAGTGATTGCGCCTTTGACTTTATTGAGGTCATAAAAATGCAAGGGTCGCGCGCGGTCATAGGTGATGAAATTGGTAATATCGACTAGGGCAGAGATAGGCCGCAATCCGATGGCTTTTAATTGGTCTTGGAGCCATTGCGGGGAAGGCCCGTTTTTTACGCCGCGTACAACGCGCGCGGCAAAAGCAGGACAGCCATCCGTGTCTTCAATCTTAATCTCTTGCGGACAAAGGAATGTCCCCGCGACAGGCTCTATCGCCGGCGAGATAAGCTCACCTAATCCTACAGCGGCGAGGTCGCGCGCAATGGAATTGACGCCGAGCCAATCCGGACGGTTTGGCGTCACTTCGAAATCAATGACGGGGTCATTGACGCCCATCGCGTCAGAGACCGGCTGGCCGACAGGAAACTCTGCAGGGTCCAATTCCAAAATGCCGTCATGGTCTTCGCCAAGTTCTAGCTCTTTGCCGGAGCACATCATGCCAGAGGACTCAACGCCGCGAATTTTGCGCGGTTTCTTATCAAGGCTGAAATCTAGTCCCGGAATATAAGCGCCCATTGGGGCATAGGCCACGGCAATCCCCGCCCGCGCATTGGGCGCGCCGCAGACGATTTGCTTCTCGCCGTCGACGGTATCCACTATGCAAACGCGCAGCTTATCCGCATCAGGATGTTTCTCGGCAGATTTCACATGGGCAATCGTAAAAGCAGAGAGCGCCTTGGACGGGTCGATAATTTCCTCGACCTCAAGGCCGGCCAGAGTCATGGCTTCGGCAACTTCTTCAATCGTCGCGTCTGTTTTCAAGTGGCGTTTCAGCCATGAGAGCGTGAATTTCATTATGATAACCCCGTCGCCAAATTCGCCTGAATCAGCGGGTCAAAGCCGTAATGGGTGAGCCAGCGCGGGTCAGCTGCGAACATGTCGCGTAGGTCTGGCATGCCATATTTGAGCATAGCGAGGCGGTCGACGCCCATGCCAAAGGCGAAGCCTTGATATTCCTCTGGGTCGAGCCCGCAGCTGCGCAGCACATTAGGATGCACCATACCGCAGCCGAGGATTTCCATCCATTTCTCGCCTTGGCCAATTTTAATCGCTGCGCCGTCGCGTTCATAGCGCACATCCATTTCGGCGGAAGGTTCCGTGAAGGGGAAATGGTGCGGGCGGAACTGTACGTCGACATCGGTTTCGAAGAAGGCACTGACGAAATCCATGAGCACGCCTTTGAGGTGGCCCATGTGAATGCCCTTATCGATGACGAGGCCTTCGACCTGATGGAACATGGGCGTATGGGTTTGGTCACTATCGCAGCGGTAGGTGCGGCCCGGCGCGATGATGCGAATGGGCGGCTTTTCCTTAATCATCGTCCGAATTTGTACGGGCGAAGTATGTGTGCGCAGGACTTTCCTCTCGCCGTTCTCATCAGGCGTCATGAAAAATGTATCATGCATATCGCGCGCAGGATGCCCCGGCGGGAAATTTAGCGCCGTGAAATTATGGAAGTCGTCTTCAATATCTGGCCCTTCGGCGACGGAAAAACCCATGTCAGAGAAAATCACGGCCATTTCTTCCATGACTTGCTGAACGGGGTGGAGTGTCCCGCTGGGGTTTCCAACGGGCAGGGACATATCCATAGTCTCGCTAGCAAGGGCGGCGTCGAGGGCGGCATTTTCAAGCGTGGCTTTGCGCGCTTCAACGGCAGCATTGAGCTCATTTTTCAAGCCGTTCAGTGCAGGGCCCATGACTTTTTTCTCATCCGGGCTCATTTTGCCAAGGCCGCGCATCATCAGGCTAACTTCGCCTTTTTTACCAAGACCCGCCACGCGGATAGTGTCTAAGGCTGTAAGGTCTGCGGCAGCCGTGATGTCGGCGAGTATGCGGGTTTTAACGGCTACCAAATCGGCGAGAGTATGTGACATGAAAAGCGGCTTTCAAAAGCTGTTATCTAAGGCGGGTCTTTGGCGCTCTGAAAGGCTTTCGTCAACCATTTGGCGTCATCCATTTAACGCGCGCCATATTCACTGCGTCTACTCTGATTTGGAAGCGGTGAGACTGACTTTCTTTTTCTTTGTGCGTTCAAAAGTTGTTCGGCCATTTGGCACTTTTAGCGTTGGATCGATTTCTGGTTCAATCACGATCTCTCGTTTTTTATATAATCCAACCATATTATCGACGCGGTCAAATCCAAAATTCATTTCGTTGAGGTGTTCCCCTTCGCCCAGAATGAGGAACCCATGTTCTTTGACCAATCCAGATACGCCGCGCAAGACGCGTACGCGGGCGGGCGCGGAATAATGTGGGAGGCTGCCGCAAAACATGACGGCATGAAAGTCTTCCAAGACATCTAAGTTTGACAAGAGATGAATATCCCGAAATTCAACGCGGTCCCTAATATGACTTTTGACAACCCAGTCTTCGCCTTTGGGTTCAAAAAAATCGATAAGATCTTGAACAGGTAGGCCGCGCTGCACATCGAAATGTGTATATAGACCCTGCCGTGCGCGGTCCAAAGCTTGGCTCGGGTAATCCACACCGACAATGTCGACTTGCATCCCTTTCAAGCGGGCTTTCATGCGTTCCAATGTTATGGCGATGCCATAAGGTTCTTGCCCTGAGGCGCAGCCAAAGCTGAGTATGCGAACCCGGCCGCCGCCGCGCTTATGATGTAAATCTGGTAGGACAATGTCCTCAAGCCTTCGGAAGGCTCTCTTATCTTTGAAAAACTGTGTATCGCGTTCTGTCAAAGCTGTGACAACTTGAACGGCTAGCCGCGCGCCGCCTGTGTTGAATAGTTCTTCCACCATGGTTTGGAGAGTCTCATAACCATTTTCGCGGGCCAATCTGGAGAGACGTGTTTCGACGAGAAATGTATGATTGGCCCCGAGGGTAACCCCGGCAAGTTCTAAGGTCAGGCGCCTCAGCGCATCATAATATGAGGGCGCTAGGGAGAGCGCGCCATTACGGCTGGCTGCGCTCATACCAACCCAGCCAGCGCAAATTTTGATTCAATAATATCTGAATCAAAGGGTTTCATAATATACTCATCTGCGCCGATGGCGAGGGCTTCAACAATGCGTTCAACGTCACGCACAGATGTGCAAAAAACAATTGTGGGTTCTTCGCCGCCAGGGAGCTCTCTTAAATTTTTAACAAAATCAAAGCCGTCCATAACCGGCATAGCCCAATCCACTAAAATGGCATCAGGCATCTCAATGAGGCATTTATCTAGAGCATCCTGTCCATTGATGGCGTCTGTTGTTTCAAAGCCCAAGTCTCTGACAATCCGCCCTGCGACTCTGCGGATCATTCTGCTATCATCTACGATTAAACATGTTTTCATGAGGCTGTCTCATGAAAAGATTGGGAATCCATCAACGCATCTAATTGCGACCTTAGACCTTGCTCGGCTTCAGATGTAATAAGCGGCTTTTTTGTTGCCTTTGATGTGGCCTTGGGGTCGATTGCAAGGCGCATGGCCGTTGTGCCTGCGATAATATGCAATTGCTCACCGGCGAGATTAATATCGATATGGCCAACGCGGCCTTCTGTTAGAGATTGTTGGATGATCTGGGACAGGGCTTGACCAAGACGGTCACGCAGATTTTCTGATTGTGCGTTTGAAACCGTTTTATTGCCCATATCATATGAGAGGCTGATCGTCCGCCCGACTGAGCGCGCGACAGAGAGAGCATCAGCAATAACGTCTCTCATCATACTGTCCAATGTGACGGAGAGTTTTGGTTTGTCGTCAGAGGGCAGAGACGTAAGGGTATGCTGCGGGTTAGTCCGCGCAGGTTCTTCGATTGCAATGTCTTCAATCGCCAGATTTTCTGTTGCAAGCTCTTCAATTTGAGATGGTTCATTCACGGGGGTCTCATTCATGAGAGGTGTATCTGATTTGAGGAATGGAATGACTTCGCTCCCAATGGAATCTATCTCAGGGAAATCTGACTCAGGGAAATCTGTACTTTCTTCGGGATGAACAGTTTCCAATGTGACAGGCGCGCGCATCAGGCGCGATAACATGTCTGCATCTCCTGCGGAGGCCATTGGGAGCAAGTTATTAAGCGTCTCGCGTGCGGCGTTCCATGCCTCAACCGGTGTTTTTGCTTGGACTGCTTTGGGGGATTGCAGTAATTCGTCCAATCCGCGTGCATATTCGGTGACAAGAGAGCCGAGGTTTTTAATACGTCCGTGTAAAATCGCGTCAGTCTCGTGATGCAAAGCCGATAAAACACCTTGAGCGCCCGCATAAATATGGCGAGCTCGCAGACGTTTTGCGCCGCGTTGGAGCGTTACCATCATCTCGATAACAACAGCCGCGTCCTCCGCTGCGCGCGGGTCTTCCATCTTGACTAAAAGAGCCAAGCCATCAGCCGCAGTGCGGGTGAATTTTTGTGCGAAATTTAAGTCGTCACCCATTCGTTTCGTCTCGAATCATCAAATTGTGTGGTTTTCGATGAAATTGCCCTGAAAGAGTTAAGAAAGGGGCAAGCCAAGGCGATTTTTATGCAAAAAATTGCAGTCTGGAGAGAAAAGAGCAATTATATAAAATACATGCACATATTGTATTTTTGAAATGTGACCGTTTTTGATGCGATTCTATGGTTTTAATTGGGAATTTGAATGGGGTTTAGGGGTGTTCAGCCCGCTTTATGTTGCTGATGCCACCGGGAATTTCGCTGTGAATGTGATGAGGCTCTCGTCATCTGAGGCGCCTACACTCCCACCAATATCGCGTGCTAGGAGATTGGCATAAAGCGGCTGAATGGAGCGTCCATCAATTCCGTCTTCAGGCATTTTTCCGGCAATGGCTTTGGCGACAGCGGCGTCTAGGCGCACATTTGGGCCGTCACTAACGATTGTGAACTCTGCGCTGTCCCCATTGCCTTGACGTGTGATGGTGACTGTCCCTCCGCGCGGTGCGGCTTGAACGCCTAACATGACTAGGTTCATCACTATGCGGGCGCGGTTTTTATCAATACCGTCTGAATCCACTTTCCAAACCAGCTCAGGTTTGGAATCTAAAAACATATCATTGGTTAATTTCATCACCTCAGATGTCGGGATAACACCAGGCGCAGATCCTGCGGTGCCAAGCGCTATTCTCAGAAACTTAAGTTTAGAGCTGGCCTGACGAGACGAGGTGCGGACCAAGTTGATCGCATCTTCATACATGTCTTGATTGTCTTCATCATCCAAAATTTCAACGGCGTTTCCTAGCGCGCCAACCGGAGAGATAAGATCATGACAAATTTTCGCGCAGAGCAACGCGGCGAGGCTTGTCGGTGTGAGCTTTGTAATTGTTGCAGACATGAAGAAAACCTTCGCAGTTGATTCGGCGCAATTGATTCGACTTGCATATCTTTTGAATCAGATGAGCGGCAGGCGCAAAGGGAAAACGCTTCGATTAAAGGATAAGTGTCACGCTTCGTAATCTATCATTTGGGGGCAGCCATGAAAAAACCCCGCCTGTTTCCAGACGGGGTTGGTATTTCTAAGCTCAGCGAGCTGAGATTATTTTTTCTTCCAGACACCCGTTGCGTCTTTGACATAAGTGCCAGGGGCAGATTTTTTGATTTGCTTTTCGCCTGTTAACTGCGCGAAAACGGACGCCGGTTGACCACTACCTGTCGCCGCTTTCGTATAGACGGCTTTACGGGCAATATTGATTTCTGACATGGCGTTTTTAACGGCAGATGAGGGTGACTTGCCCTGTACAACACCGAGGTAGCCATCCACCTGTTCGCCGACTTCACCGCGAGATTTCGCTGCATCAACGGTCGCTTTCGCAGATGATAACTGTGCATGGACAGGCGTTGCGCTCGCCATTGCGATAACGGCCGAACCGCCAGTGATAAGCGTCAGCGCGGCAAACCCGCTAAAAAGTCTTTTCAATGTGGCCATAACAGCCTCCTTGAGTGGTGGACCTAGAAAAGGTCCGGGTTATCAGTAATCAGGTTTTCTACATCCTCATCCAAACGGACGCGAATTTCCTGATTAATATTTACGTTCAATTCGATCACGATCGGCTTTTCCGACGGAACAATCTGAACCTTTGGCTGACAAGCGGCGCATAGGGCGGCACCAGCCAACGCAAATAATATTGGTTTTGTAATCATGTTCAGTCCTATCAAAAGCCATCTGAACCTCGCATTAATACAGGCTGCATTCAAGGTTCAGCTAAACTTTACGCTTATCGGCGACTCTGGCCTTAACCTTACACTCGACTCGGGGTAAGCGAAACATAAATCAAATCGGATAGGAGGATAATCCGTGGCTGAACTCTTAACAGCGCAAGCCCTATTTACCTTGCTAATGCTCGTGCTTTTACAAGCCGTTTTAGGCTTTGATAATCTGCTCTATATTGCCATTGAATCAAACAAAGTTGGCGATGAGAAAGACGCGAAAAAGGTTCGAAAATGGGGCATAGGTATTGCTGTCGCCCTCAGAATTGTACTGCTTTTCTTAATCGTGAACCTGTTTACCCTCTTGGCTGAGCCGCTTTTCGGTTTCCATTTCAGTGGTTTTGAAGGTGAGTTTACGGCGCAGGCCTTGATTACGCTGTTGGGCGGGGGCTTTATAATTTATACGGCAATCAAAGAAATTCACCATTTGCTGCAAGTCGACCATATTGAACATTCAGAAGGTGGCGGGAAACGCTCTGTTGCGGGGGCGATTACGCTTATTGTGCTGATGAACCTTGTTTTTTCTGTCGATTCCATTCTTTCGGCCATGGCCATTGCGAGTGTGAAAGATAGCGTCACAGGGATGGTGACATATCAAGTGCCGCTTATGGTCATTGCGATTTTGCTCTCGGGTCTCGCGATGATTTTACTGGCGGACCGCGTTACAGAATTTCTGAAAAAGAACCGTATGTATCAAGTTTTAGGTTTGTTTATCCTGTTCCTTGTCGGTGTACTCCTCGTCACTGAAGGCGCGCATTTAGCGCATTTGAAGCTCTTCGGATTTAAGATTGATGCGATGAGTAAGTCGAGTTTTTATCTTGTTGTTGGCGTATTGGTGGTCACCGATGTGATTTCCAACCGCTATCAAAAGCGTCTCTGGGCGCAGAAACAGGCTGAAATTCTGGGAACGACGGAGACGGCAGGCCGTGAAGCCGTGGACGCCTTCAAAGGCAATGTGTCGCATTAGTCGGACGTTTTTGTAGTCTCTCTATTCAAAAGGCTCGCCTTGACGGCGGGTCTTTTTTTTGGTCCCAAGATGGTAGAGCGGAAAGCCGCCATGGGATTGGGGAAGGTGATTGAAAATGAAACCAGAAATTATTGTTGTTCTGAGCATTTTCATTATTTTCATCACGCTCGAAGTTATCTTTACGCGGTTTTTCAATAAAAAAGAGCAAGTCAAAGGCGATGGCTGGGTTGATCTGATTTCAACCTTAATGCTGACGCTCGTCACACAGCCCCTCGTGGTCGCAGGCGGCATGGGTGTTGGGGCCTTACTCTTTTCCGGCCAAGCGGATGTGCTCAAAACCTGGCACTGGCTGCCTGTTCTCGGGCTCTTTTTAGTTCTAGATGATATGACACAATATTGGTGGCACCGCATCACCCATGCGACGCCATGGCTTTATAAGCTCCACCGCCCCCATCATCAGGCAGAATATCTCTCTATCCGTATCGTGTACCGCAATAATATTTTCTATTATTTTCTTATGCCGGGTCTGTGGCTCTCGGGTATCTTAATCTATCTCGGCGGGGGCTGGGTCTATGCGGGTTATATCATCGTAAAAATGTCGGTGATTTACGGCGCGCATTCTGATCTGCGTTGGGATAGAAAACTATATAATATCAAAGCTTTAGTGCCTCTGATGTGGGTGTTGGAACGTACGATATCGACGCCGGCAACACATAGCGCTCATCACGGGAAACATGCCGCTGACGGCGTAACTCACTATAAAGGGAATTACGGAAACCTCTTGTTTTTCTGGGACATTCTTTTTGGGAGTGCAAAAATCACGCGGCAATATCCTGACGAATTTGGCGTCGAAAATCTGCCAGATACGAGCGTTGCAGAGCAATTACTCTGGCCAGTTGTGCGGGCCAAACCGCCCGCATTGGATTCCGCAGAATAAGGCCTAATTCGCAGTGACTGCGGTCCAGATTTGGGTCTTGCAGGCAATGCTGACACAGCCTTTTACCTCCAAAGTTCCGTCGTCCAAGAGCTTGATTTTGGACTTATAATCTTTGCCGCTTTCGGCGTCATAAATGCGGCCACTCGACCATTTGTCCGACTTTGCTTTAAAGCCCCAGAGCATACGAGAGCCAACAATGGTTTTTTTCGCGAGCTCTGGATCCGGGTTATTTGTATCCAATTTTCCCGCTGAATCAGGATTGGTTAAATGAGTGACCGTCCCGCATGGCGTACCATCGCCGCAGTCCACGATTTCGACATGAGCCGAGCCGCTCTCGGTCAACCAAGTCCCATATACGGCTTTTCCGTCCGCCGCGAAAGCGGGCGAGGTGAGGGTTAAAAGGGCTGTTGTAAGTAAGATTTTTTTCATTGTGTCATCAATCGTTTGAATAAACGTTGCTCCATATATCCATCCGCCGTCAGGCCGTTCGCAGCTTGCCAAGCACGAATGGCGCGGCGGCTATTGGGGCCTATACGGCCATCTACTCCCCCTGTTGAATAGCCTAAATCTGTTAAGCGCTGTTGCAAAGCCTTTTTATCATTGAAAGAAAGTAACTTATCCCCGCGTGGCCAATCTTGCTGAATGCCCGGTTTTCGCTCCAATGCATCTGCGAGGACGCTGATACCCATGACGTAGCTGGTTGAGTTGTTGTAACGTTTCAACACGTCGAAATTTTTGAAAGTCAGGAATTTCGGGCCTTTTGCGCCGCCGGGCGCGATTAATTTTGCTTCTAAAAACCCTGCAGCCGAACTCCATCTTTGCCCTGAAACGGGCTGAACGCCCAAGGCCGTCCAATCATTGACGGTTTTTTTCGAGCCATCGGTCACAGCGTAATCAAATGTGCTGGGTAATTTGACTTCCGTCATAACAGGCTCACCTGCGCGCCAGCCAGAGCGGGAAATATAATTGGCGGCACTGGCGAGCGCATCGCCCGGGTCGGTCCAAAGGTCTTTATTGCCATTGCCGTTTAAATCGACCGCATAATCTCGAAAGGTTGATGGAATGAATTGCGTCATGCCCATGGCGCCTGCCCATGCGCCGACAAGCTGTTCTCGGCGCACGTCCCCAGAGGTGAGCAAGTCGAGCAGGGCAAAGAGCTGTGTTTCTCCAAATGACTTACGGCGGCCTTCAAAGGCAAAGGTCGACAGGGAATCAATGATGTCATGTTTGCCCAGAATGCGGCCATAGCTTGTCTCGAGACCCCAAATTGCGGTCAGGACTTCGCGCGGGACTTGGTAGCGACCCTCAATCGTGTCCAATACTGGGTCTACTTCGGTCATCTTATTGCGGCCGCCCTCGATACGCGCATTACTAGCGGCGCCGTCGACATAAGACCAAACGGGTTTGGTGAATTCAGGTTGATTCGCGTCGCGCTCAAGCGCCAAAGGATTGATGACGGCGGGTGGAATGACGGAGCGCACGAGCTCTGGCGCATAATTTTTCGCAATGGCCCGGTCCATGAAATCGACCTTCCATGCGGCAAAGCGCTGTTCTTGGGTTAGGTTTGCGGTAACCACTGTCGTCGCTGTCGCCGTATTGGGCGCTGGCTCAGCTTCAGCGGGCGGTGCGCTTGCGCAAGAGGTGAGAAAAAGAGCCGCGGTGATGAGAAGTGTAGATTTCATAAGTCTCTTTATAACAAGTTTTATGAACACCCGATAGATACGCGATTGTGACAATCCTGATAAGATGGTTAATTTGCGTTAGGGTTTTAAGCGGTTGCCCAGAGTTTCATGAGTCCACAGTTCATGCGTTGACAGCTCCCTGAACCGCCCCTATACGCCGCCTTCGAATTCAACCTATTTGAGAAAGCACCGCCATGAAAGTTCGTAGCTCGCTGAAATCGCTGAAGAACCGCCATCGCGATTGCCAAATCGTCCGTCGCAAGGGCCGTCTTTACGTGATCAATAAGACAGACCCACGTTTTAAGGCCCGTCAAGGCTAAAACGTCCCGTTAGGATTACATCCATCCTGACTGAAAGTTTACATGAGGCCCCTTGCCAGAGATGGCGAGGGGCCTCATGTTATCTATGATGCGTATTT
>CAYWSI010000050.1:6472-12598 GCA_964460585.1 uncultured Algimonas sp. | reverse complement strand
AGGGTTGGCGGGGCAGGGTGACTTACACCGAGTACTTGGGGGCTGATGTCCATCTTTTTATCGACATTGATGAGCAGGAACCCATTGTCGTTCGGCTTACAGAGGCGTCAGCACCTGAGATTGGATCAATGGTTTGGGTGGTTGCAGATCCGCTGTCGGTGCACCGGTTCGACGTAAAAGGCGATGCGCAATCATCTGGCTAGCGATTATCTCTGTGCCACGGGTTGCATGACCTGCGGTAGCTTTCGCACGCCCGTGGGGCTGTTTGGGTCCAGCTCCAGATCAGTGGCGTAGCTAACTTCAATGGCATCGTCAAATGGTCGCAGTCGATTCAACAATCGAAAAGCAGTACGTTTCAACGTAGCAACAAGACCCTTCTCATTCATGCTGCGCTGGTTTATTCCCAGCTTTCGAAGCAGGTAACGGTTTGCCAACTGTAGCAGCTGACGCTTGCGCACATCGCGGGTGACATAGCTTGTAGACAAGGACACATTCATATCGACGTTTTCGACGCGATGAGGTGCATTGTGTGGCCAGGCGGCCATGTCACCTGGATTGAGCAGGTAACTCTTCGCTAACTCGTCGAACTCAGGCTTGTACGGCAGGTCTTCATCAATGACCCCGGCATAGATGTCTTCGAGCATTTCCTGGGGTGCAAGTTCAAGATCCAGAGCCGGATACAGCCAAATACGTTTCTGGCCTCGCAAATGCCAAATCATGTTGGGTTTGGCGTCCAGATGATAGTAGACCTGAGCAGCCGGAGAGCTGATCAGCAGGGAGCTGTGAGCGTATTCCAGGTCTTCGAGATGTGGGCATTGCTCTTCGAGTTGCTGGTAGATTCTGGTAATAAGTTCAACGTATTCCTGGTGGTGCTGTTCCAGATGAATCACGTTAATCCATACCTTGGCCTTCGCAACGGCATCCAGGATATCCTGGCCGCTCAGATGGCGAGGTACATTCACGGCCTTCCAGTCTGAGTTTTGGGTGGGATCGTCTCCTGATATGTGGGCGAGCACTCCCTCTCGCGGGTGACGATCGAGCAGAGCAGCCAGTCCCTCATTATTGAACATGGGCAGGATATTGTAAGGGTGGCGACTGACCTGTGGTTCCAGTCCAAAGCTCGCGTACTCCTCAGGAGACCAGCAAAATTTTGGCAATATTTGATTCATTTGTTGTCTACTTTTGCCAGCTAAGCGCAGAAGGCGCGCTTAACGGCAGGCACTGCATGTAGGATTACAAGGCTACAGGCTTGATTTTCTGGGGGTTCCTGCCTTTGTGACGAAAATGTTTAGATTTTCTAGCGATGTTTAGTCTTATAGTATTGGAGTGCGCACAACTCTGAGACCAGAACCATGCCGTATATTGAAGGTCGTCTTGTCCACGACGCCGATAGCCACTTGATGGAAATGTCGGATTGCCTCAATCCCTACTTCGAGAGCTCACTGCTCCAGTGTTTTCTGGAGCATCCAAACTTGGGTATTCGGGTGGGCAATCGCCTTGCGATCGAAGACGCTCAAAAGCGGCAGCAAGATGAGGCCTTCCGATCCGGGGCGGCCGAAAACATAATGTTGCGAAAAAATTACGAGGCCCAGGGCGCGTTTCTGCAGCAAGACCGCCCGGCTGCTGTGGATGAGATTGGTGTGGCGAGCCAGCTGGTGTTTACCACGTTTTGCCTGGGGAATTTTGGCTTTGATCAGACCGACGATCTAGCGCTGTGCTATGGCGCAGCCACTGCGCACAACCGGATGATGACGGACTTTTGTTCGGTAGATAAGCGCTTGCTGGCCACGGCCTATGTGCCGCTGGAAGACTTTGATCTGGCCAGGCAAACCGCCAGGGCGGCAATCGACATGGGGGCCAAAGCGCTGATGGTGCCGTCCTGGTGCCCGCAAAATCACAGTCCCAGCCACATCAATCTGTTTCCTGTTTGGGCGATGGCGGAAGAAGCGGGGCTGCCCATCTTGTTTCATGTCGGCGGGGAAGAAAAACTGGATCTGACGTACAAGAATAATGGTCTGCCGCCCGTTGCTGATTTTCACGGTGGGGATGCGAACTTCACATCGGTGACTTATCTGCCGATATCCACATCGGTCCAGCAAACCCTGGCCACACTCATTATTGACGGTATCTTTGATAAGTTCCCCAACTTGAAATGGGGGGCTATCGAACTGGGTGCCTCTTGGTTGCCCGGATGGCTCCGTAATCTGGATTCCGCCGCACATGCGTTTCGAAAGAACGAAGAGCGGTTGCAAAAACTATCCGATAAGCCATCTGAAATTGCACGACGTCAATTGCGGGTTACCCCATACCCGCACGAGGACAGCGGCTGGATTATCCGCAATTCGTTTGCGGAAATGTGTTTGTTTTCCACCGATTATCCGCATGTGGAAGGCGGGCGTAACCCTTTGAAGCGGTTCAGCGAGACCCTGGAGGGTCTGCCTGGGTCAGCCGTTAGTGGTTTCTATGCCGAAAATTTCATCGACATGATGGGTGAAGGTCTGCCAGTAGAGATTCGCCGGCCTTAGTTTGCGAACTCGCTTCGTAGGGTGGTGTCGTTTTTGAAGCGTCCACCCAAAGCGGTGGTTTGGGTTTGAGAGTTAGAATCCATTACGCCTCTGGATTTCACGCAGTAATGCGTGGCATCAATCCTTACCGCAACATCATCGGTTTCAAGTAGCGTCTGCAGGGAAACCAGGACCTGTTGAGTCAGCCGTTCTTGAACCTGAGGTCGTTGTGCAAAGAATCTTACGATGCGATTGATTTTTGACAGGCCTACTATTTTGTCGTTGGGGATATAGGCCACACGAGAGCGTCCGTCGATGGTGACAAAGTGGTGTTCGCAGGTGCTGATAACACTGATGTCGGAAACCTTGACCATTTCTTCAACACCCATTTTGTTGTCGATGACCGACATTTTGGGAAAGCTTGAGTAGTCGAGACCGCCAAAGAGTTCATCGACGTACATTTTAGCAATTCGGTGCGGCGTTTCACTGAGGCTGTCATCGGTAAGGTCTAGACCGAGGGTAGTGACCACATCGGTCATTGCGTCCTTGATGCGGTCGTATTTTTCGTCTCTGGTAAGACCCGTTTCTATCATTGGGGTTTCCAGACCCGCAGCAACCAGGGCCTCTCGCACGCGTTGCGCCTCGGGGGACAGAGGCTGTCTCTTCTCCAAAGAAGCGGATTGTATGGCGGTGGCGAGTGCGTTCATTGTTCAGCTGAATCCCTGTGGCTCATAGTGGTGCTGCGCCTATTCGCAGTACCCGAACTTTCACCCAATCCCGGTGAAATCCACGTGAGGACTTAGCGAACTACCCGCCGAATCGGTAAAGGAGCTCCAGCTCCAACTGCAGGGGTCTAATCGCAAACCCTTGCAGGTCGCCACCAAATCCTTCGGCAGTTCCCGTGTTACCGCCGGTACCCGGCACGTTGGCAGCACCCCGTATTGCGAGCTTATCGGTTAAATTTTTGCCAATGAATGAGAGCTGCCATCTGCCGTCCTGGGTTCCAACCCGGACGTTTGCATCCAGGGTGACATAAGAGGGGAAGGTGGCGTCTGGTTGGGTCGCACTCAGGACTGTTCTGCCGCGAAACTGCAGGTTGGTTGTGATGCCAAACAACAGATTGCCGTTCAGAGGGCGCTCATAGTTGGCAGCAACAAAGCCACTCCACCGTGGCGCGCCGGGCCGGGTGTTGCCCTCGAGATTCTGCCGAAGATCAGTTTCAGTTTGCCCAGGCTGTAGAGTACAGCCCTGTTCTGGCGTTTGGCCGACAAAACAAAAGGATTCAAAGTCAGTGAACTTTGACTCCAGGTAACCTAGCGAACCTGACAACACCAATCCTTCCACTGGGGTTGCCCAATCGATTTGCAATTCGGCGCCATAGGTTTCGGAACCACCTGCGTTTTCAGTAACAAAAGCGAACTGCTGGGAATTGAAGAAATCGACCTGCAAATCGCGGAAGCGATAGTAGAACAGCTCAAAGTTTGCAAACAACGCCCCGTCGAGAAGTGATGCCTTGACCCCAAATTCGCCGCCTCGGTTTTGCTCCGGAGCAAATACAAAATCACTGAACACAATGTCGTCGTCTTCGGTTGCCGTGCAGGTGCCGCCAAGCGCTGGCGAAATACAGGGTGCACCGTTAACCAATGGTGGTGACAGGTTGCTCAAGATCGCGCTGTTCGAAAAACCACCCGTCTTATAACCCTCTTTATAGGCCAGATACAGAGTGAGGTCTTCGCTGGCTGTCCAGGTTAGTGTTGCTTCGGGTATCAGGTTCTCAAATGTTTGATCTGCAGCCGCTCTGGTTAGCGGATTGTTTTCATCGAACGGAATGAAGAGACCCGTTACAAATGGATTTACGAAGGGCTGGATGAATGACGAATCCTTGGTTTCATGTAAGTAGCGGGCACCGGCAGTAAGTTCTAACTGCTCGGAAATGTCCCAAATGACCTCAGAGTAGACCGAGAACGTCTCTCCATCGGTTGTGGAATTCTTGTTATAGGCGGTGAACTCGTCATTTGGGTCGTCGAGCGGCCCTGAGAACTGGGGCCCGCAGGCACCTGCGGTACCCTGGGCGCAATCGGGGAAACCGCCGGCCGGCAAAAATGCAAAGATAACGTCCTGATCAAAGAATCTGTCCCAATTCTGATAGTAGGCGCCCAGTACAAAATTCAGCCCCTCGCCAAACCGGGTTATCGCGCGACCTTCGAACGAGAAATTCTCAAAGGTGTTTTCTTCCGCTGCAAATATTGAAGTGACTTCGCCGCCGTCCTGGTCGCCTACCCACTGAACGGTTTGATCCTGGTAGCTCAGATTGACGTGGGCATCCAGCCGTTCGAGCGACCAGTCGAAGTTGCCCGTGAGAATGAAGGATTCAAACCGTTCGCGGGCTTCACCATTACCAAATTGGTTTAGCAGTTCGTTGACCTCTGCGATTTCAGGTGGGATGGCATTGATACCACGCTCGCTGTCGAATGAGCAGTCAACGCCGTCGAGTGGCAGGGGTTCGAACAGAGGCGTTTGGCGGCCTGCTGGTTGCACGGCAGCGAGTTGACTGGTGTGTGCAGTACCGCCAAGAGTTGAGCAGTCGAAGAGCTCAGACACAGCGCCGTACACTCGCTCGTTGTCGGTGTAGGAGGCCTTGATGTTGTAGCTGAATTGATCGCTTAGGTCACCGGCTGCCGTCAGGCGACCTGAGAAGACCTCTTCCTGTGGCAAAAAATCTTCCGCAAGCGGGTTAGCAAACACATTGGTTTCGCCCGTAAACGCATCAAACGTGGCGTAAACATCTCCCTGAGTTGCGCTGTTTGTGATCCAGCCTTCACGCATATCTGACGCCTGCAGTGCCAGCCTCAGTCCCAGTTTTTCATTGACCGGGAAAGAAATTACGCCCTCGTAGGTGGTATCGACGCTCTCGAACTCATGGTTAATCCGCCCACTGATTTCCAGCTCGTCACCGGGATTGTTGGTTTGTACAGTCACAACCCCAGCAGTTGCGTTTTTACCGAAGTAGAGTGCTTGTGGCCCCTTAAGAATTGCGACCTGGCTTGCATCAAACAAGCCTTCGTTAATAACGCGCCCTTGAGGTTGGTAGGCACCATCAAGAATGACCGCCACTGATTGTTCAATGCCAATGCTAGTAAAAGAGGAGCCAATCCCTCGAATAGCAATGGACGCGCCGCTGCCACTGGTGCCACGGGCGATGCTAATTTGCGGGGTAATGGCCTCAAGGTCTTCAAAGCTTTCCAACCCAAACTGGTTTAGTCGCTCTTCACCCACTGCCGTGATGGCAACAGGTACTTCCCTGATAGTCTCTTCGGTGCCACGGGCTGTGACAACGATCTCCTCCATTTCCGCCGCCAATGCGGAATTCACCGAACAAATACCTAATAAAACGATGCACAGAAATCGCCAATGTCCTTGTGCCAAACCTTTTCTCGCCATGAATCATCTCCCCTTGATTGATATTGGTACGTCAGTCTTGTTTGTTGTCGGCACTCCGGCCTTGGTTGTTAAAGGTTGTCAAAAGAGGGGGGTCAAAGAGGGTAGTGAAGAAGGTGCTGAATCGGACGCAGTAGACAGGCCCTAAAGTCTGCAGCCACGAAGTCTGCAAACCCGAAGTCTG
>CAYWSI010000050.1:0-6372 GCA_964460585.1 uncultured Algimonas sp. | reverse complement strand
CGCAGTAGACAGGCCCTAAAGTCTGCAGCCACGAAGTCTGCAAACCCGAAGTCTGCAAACCCGAAGTCTGCAAACCCGAAGTCTGGAAAAGAGTGCCAGCTATTCACACGAACCTACGCCACCGCCTAGCACAACCAACCCCCCGATTGAAAAGATGTTGGGATTACATCAGACAATCGAAATTTGTACAAGTCTGTACTAGTTTAGGTTTGGCGGCCGCTATTTTGCGCTTTTCGCCCGTTCCACAATGTCTTCGAGCAGTTCTTCGCTGTCGTCACTCCACAAATACTTGAGCAAAGTCGTAATCTGTTTCATGCGACGAGCTTTGTTGAAGGTAATGCCATTTTGCTGGGCAACGCCTTCCAGAAGGAAGCGTGTGACATCACGTCTGAGATCAAAACCTACAGACTCCAGCATTTCAGGCTCTGCCAGGCGTCGAGCCATTTTTTGTCTTGCCTTGTCAAAAGCCGCTAGCGAAGGTTGGAATACCTCAGCCAGTTCTTGGTCTGTCCGGGCTACCATAGAAAGCTCGCAAAAGGCCAAGAACTCGGTGGTTTGAAGTTGCTCCCAGATTGAATCTACAGAACGGTCTCTGAATTCTGCGTTTCTCGGAAATTTAGCTTGAAGCTCATCCTGCAGCTCAACTCTGCGCTTGGTGACGTACTGGACGACGGCATCGATCAGCACACGTCTCGATTGGAAGTGATACAGCATGGCAGTCCTGCTCATGCCGGCCCGTTTTGCCACAGCAGTGGTACTCGTTGCGGTGTACCCAAGCTCTGCCAAACACTCAACAGCGGCCTGCAAAATTCTGGTTCGCGTGGCCTGACTTTTAGCGAACTTGCCTTCTTCAACCTCAGTTGGGTCAGGGAGCTTTTCGCCCTGGGAGTTTGTGAGAAGCTGTTTTTTCAATCTGCGTGCTGCCTAAAATCGAAGAGAGGGTAGCACGATTCGATTGATCAGGATTATTCAGCTTCTGCAAGCGTGATAGGACTTACGGCGATGTTAAGTTGGACGGATCGTCGCAGTTCGACGGTCAGCGGCGTGTACTCGCTTTGACTTAGGGTCCAGGGCAGGGGGAGAGCAGATTCATCTACGAACAGGAAATGACTTCCCAGCCCCACGCTGGGGAAGCTGTACTCGCCTATGCTGTCGGTCACTACTGGATAGACACTGTTCAGGAAAACGGTTACCCCGGGAACGCCTGGCTCCGTTGCCTGGCGAACACCATCGTTGTTGTTGTCGACAAACACAAAACCGCGCACGGCGCCTGCGCCATTACCCCGACCTCTTCGGTGCAAGACTTCCGGAGCTGCACTGCCGCCACGTTGATAACGCAGGCTCAATAGTGCAAAGAACTGACGTGAACCCAGCTCATTCTCGTCTAAGAACTCGTTGTTAGTGAAAAAAGTGTCTTCGAATTCATCGTCGGTGATAAAGCGGGTGTTTTCTCGACTGTAGTCGAGTTGCATCGAGCGTGAGAAATTACTCCCAAAGGTCTGTTCGAGATTAAGGTAACTGGTCAGTCCCTCGTTGTCGTCGAGAATTGAGCGGCCAAAATTGTAGCCAACGCCGGCGCTGATATAGGTGCCATAAGCAAATTGTTTGCTTATATTCGCGTTGATCAACAATTCTCTCGATGTATCGTCTGATCCGAACTGAAGGCGATAGTTACTTGTCAGCTCGACGGTGGCGTCCTGGTTCAGATCTTTGGAGAATCCATAGCCCAACGCCAGCTCTTCAGAATCGGAACGTAATCTTGTCAGCGCATTGATGTTGCTGCGGCTGCCCGATCGGTGGGTTGTTGAATAGAAGCTTCGAAGGCTGTGTTCGTTGACCGGTTCATTGTCCAGAAAATTTTCCAGATCATTACCCAGATCGTTGTTAAATCCGTTGTAGCGAACTGCTCGATAGTTGTAGATGTGATTTAACGACGAATTTCTGCTGAGCCGGTGAGACAGATTGAGGCTGACAAAGCCGCTGGTTGTCTTCTGACGATCAATCGTTTTTAGCCCGTCCTTACGGAGCTCGATACTGCCTCCCCAGTTGCGGGTTGAAGTTCTGGTCTGAAGGCGATAGAAGCCACCAACGGAACTAACACGCGTCATCGTAACTTCTTTCAGTACGTATTCGACAACGCTGAGCTGTCGCCTGCTGGGACTTATGAGGGTGTGATAACCATCAATGGTACTGGGCAATTCTAATGCGATTCTGGTCTCGCGCACTCTGGACAGGCGTTCTTGGCAGTACGCTAGCCTTCAGCGATCAGCTTCTTGCTGGTCAGGATACAGACGCTAACACCGGGGGCGGTCTTAATGTCTCGGTTGATCTGCGCCATCGAGTTATCATTCCCCAGATACTCTATTTTCGCATAGGTAGTGACGCCTCTGGCGTCGTTAGCAAGCTTCGCTTCAATGCATCGCCCGGTGGGAGGACTGATGGAAATAATCAGTCGTATGGCGGGGGGCTGCCAATACCATTTGGTGACGGAAGCGTGATTGATGCGGAAGGTGGAGGAAGCCTTGCGGTACAGATAGAGTCAAATATTGGTGATGTAACCCTAAGCTACGATCTATCGGACCCGGCCGGACTCAGCGATGGTAATGGCAATCACATTCCATTCGATGAGATTGAGGTTCAAAGTGCAGATGCAACGGGACTTCCAGCCCCTGTTCTAACTAACGCAGGAGCGGGAGGGGCGGCGGCGGTGACGATTGCGGGGAATCTCCACGGTGGGCGGGTTATTCGGCGACAAACCCAATGGACTTATCGATACAAGAACAATGAGGTTGTTGCCGCTGGAACCTATTCCGGACGTGTTCGTTATACGGTGTCTGCCCCGTAAAGAATATTGAAACGGCTGCTACAGGAAAGCGCTATAGTTGTGTGTCCTATTGTATAAACAGGCGCGCTTTGTCGTGAAATCCAGGCAGTACCCCCTCACTATTGATGAACAGTTCCGGGGCCCCCCAGAGTCGGGCCATGGTGGATATGTGTCGGGAGCCATTGCGGCACGCGTACACGATTTGCAGAGTGTTCCAGGCGAAGACTCTGGCAATAACAGAGACAGTGCGATTGAAGTAACGCTGAGATCGCCGATTCCTCTGAATACGCCTTTATTGCTGGTGGAGTCCGAGGACGAGGCTTCTGATAGTGATCTGAGTGTGTGGCACGATGCGTTATTGATCGCAGAGGCTAGGCAAACCAGCCTTTCATTATCGATACCCCAGCCCCCGAGTTTTGCGGAGGTTCTAAGTGCGCGTGAAAATTCCCCTTCGTTTGTTCCTGGCATTAACCCGCTCATTGAAGGTGGTCTGGGTTTTCATCCAATTTGTTTTTGTTGTGGTGCAGATGTTCCGCAATCGCAAGGGTTGCATGTGTACGCGGCCCCGGTGCCCGGATTTGATGGTGTAGCTGCGGCCTGGCGACCTGACGAATCTTTTGCAACAACCGACGGAATTATTCCCGAAGCCATTGTCTGGGCTGCCTTGGATTGTCCTGGACAGATTTCTTACTTCGCCACTGGTCTTCGCACCGGGCTTTTGGGCCGAATGACAGGGCGCCAGTTAAAACCGGTGGTTGCTGGACAAGACAGCATCATCGTTGGTTGGTGTCTTGAAGTTGAACGACGCAAGCATTTTGCTGGAACAGCGCTTTTCGATCAGTCCGGCGACCTCTGTGCCTATAGCAAACAGGTTTGGATAGGCCGGGTAGATTAGGTCGAGATAAATCGTGGGAAGAGGCACAGGCACAGAATTTGCGCAATCCTTACCCATTGCAGATGTTGTGGCCGACGTTATATCGGCGTTGGAAAAAGGCAATGTGCTGCTCAGCGCGGAGCCGGGAGCCGGTAAGAGTACTGGTTTACCCTTAAGCCTACTGGCGAGCGCATCGCCCACCAACAAGATTGTGATGCTTGAACCGCGAAGACTGGCGGCCATAGGTGTCGCGGAGCGATTGGCCTCGCAGTTGGGGGAAACTCTTGGCCAACAGATTGGCTTGCGTATGCGCGGCAAAACCAATGTGTCCGCACAGACTTCGCTTGAAGTGGTCACAGAAGGGGTGCTCACACGTATGTTGCAGGCGGATCCAATGCTAGAGGGTGTTGGATTGGTGATTTTTGATGAGTTTCACGAACGAAGCCTAAATGCAGATCTGGGTCTGGCGTTGTGTAGAGAAGTTCAACAAGCCCTTAGGGAAGACCTGCGCTTGCTGCTGATGTCGGCAACGCTTGATGTTGTTGATCTGGTTGCCAGCATGGCACCGATTCAGCAGATTAGCAGTGCCGGCAGAGCGTACCCGGTAGAGATTGTCTGGTTAGGACACAGTCAGGAGGAGCTCATAACCCGGGTTTGCCAGGCCATCATTACTGCGTTGACTGAGCAGGAAGGTGATGTACTGGTATTTTTGCCGGGCCTCGCCGAAATCGAAAAGGCAGCGTTACGTCTGCAGCCGCGACTGGATACCAATATCAAGCTGTATCGTTTACACGGACGAGCTGATAGCCGAACGCAACGGGAGGCGACTGCACCAGCAAAGCCTCATGCTCGACGCGTTATCTTGAGTAGCAGCATTGCTGAAACCTCTCTCACCATTGACGGAGTCCGTGTTGTCATCGATGCCGGGCTAGAGCGTAGAGGGCGTGTTGATAACAGCACGGGCGCGCAGCGGCTGGAGACAGTTATGGCGAGCCAGGCGAGTGCCACGCAACGGGCTGGCAGGGCAGGGAGAACCGAATCCGGTGTCTGTTATCGGCTCTGGTCGCAGGGCGAGCATTCGCGGAGAGCAAAAAGCTGGCAAGCAGAAATTTTACGATCCGAGCTGTCTCAGCTTTTGATGGAGACGGGATCGTGGGGTGCCTCCGATGTTATGGCGCTACCCTGGCTCGAACCGCCGCCAGGCGCCTCTGTAAAACGCGCCGAAACTCTTCTGGACAGGCTGGGTATCTGGCGCGATGGCCGTTTAACCGACCATGGAAAGCTGGTCGCAGAGCTTCCGGTGCATCCGCGTTTGGGTCACATGATGATTTGGGCAGCAGAGCGCGGGGCCGCCGATCTGGCCTGCAAACTTGTCTTGTTGCTTGAAGACGGAGGTCGTAAAACCAATACAACAGATCTTGAATCCCACATCAGACAGGCGTCTTCCCAGCACAGTCAGCGCAGGTTGAACCAACTGAAACAGCGCTTGAAAATCCAACCTGCCGCAACAAGTGCGCCTCCTCTTGCAGTATTGATTGCGCAGGCTTACCCCGACTGGATCGGGCAACGTCGAGCCGGGAGCGAAGCCCGGTATGTGCTTAGTTGTGGCGCTGGCGCGTTTGTTCCGTCGGTAGATCCGCAGGCCCAAACGCCCTGGTTGGCCATCGCCAGTATGGGCGGGGCTACAAAAGAATCCCGCGTGTTCCTTGCCGCGCCACTTGATGTCGATGAGTTGGAAGCATGGTCACCCAGTTTGTTTGAGTATAAAAACCACCTGGATTGGGATGCTCGGCAAGAACGTGTTATTGCCGAGCGACAAAAAATGTTGGGCCGTATTCTTGTGCAGTCCCACCAGATCACAGATATTAATGGTGAAGATAAGGCGCGTGCACTGCTCGCTGGGGTTAAAAAAACAGGAATTGACTGTCTGCCCTGGACCGAAGAGTGCCGCGAGTGGCAGGCGAGAGTGTCACGTATCTCGAAGCTGGCTCAATCGAGCTCTGGGGCTGAGCTTTCTGAGTGGCCCAAGGTTGATGATAAGAGTTTGGCCGAGAACGTTGAAGGCTGGTTGTTGGTTTGGCTGAACGGTAAAAGCAGTCTTAAGTCTGTTATGCAACTGGACCTGATTTCAATCTTGCGTGCAATGCTCGACTATCAACAACAAAAAGCCCTGGACCGCTTGTTGCCTGAGCGTTTTTCAGTACCAAGTGGTTCGAAGATTCGACTGCGTTATGCCACAGAAAACGAGCCTGTGTTATCAGTGAAGTTGCAGGAGATGTTTGGCGCTACCACCAATCCAGCGGTTGCCGAAGGCGAGGTTGTGTTGAAAGTTGAGTTGTTGTCTCCGGCGCGGAGGCCGGTACAGGTCACCACTGATCTGGCAAACTTCTGGACGAACAGTTATCCGGCGGTTAAAAAGGATTTGGCGGGTAGATACCCTAAACACGACTGGCCTGACGATCCGCTGGGCGCCACACCAACAGCCTATGCAAAATCCCGTAACCGGTCGTGAGGTGCACCTGCGAGTAAGCATGGAGACAAGAAATAGTCGATAATTTTCTGCATAGTAGACTAATGCTGCACGATAATGCTTGAAGGGGGGTAAACAGAAATGACGAAAGAAACGAATA
Source organism: uncultured Algimonas sp. (assembly GCA_964460585.1). Taxonomy (GTDB): domain Bacteria; phylum Pseudomonadota; class Alphaproteobacteria; order Caulobacterales; family Maricaulaceae; genus Litorimonas. The sequence continues at coordinate 44 of CAYWSI010000050.1, read as the reverse complement.
CAGAAACGAATACAGAAACGAATACGGAAATGAATAGAGCTACA
>CAYWSI010000049.1:0-12769 GCA_964460585.1 uncultured Algimonas sp. | reverse complement strand
TATCTTTTAAGACGGAGAGGCCGCGCGCAAATTCTGCGTCAAACATATCGCCGCGTGTGGCGAGGACTTGGCCGAATTTAATATAGGCAGGGCCAAGGTCTTGCAGGGCGCGGGCGAAACGCTCGCCCGCATTACCTTTGCGATTGCCGAGCGAAAAGATGCGGCTAATCGCGCCAATAAAGCGCACAGGCCACGGCACCATCTCCGCATATTCCGTCGGCACGAGTGCATCATGGCGGATTAAAACCCAACCCGTGCGCAAGAGGCGCAAAAATGTCATCAGCCGTTTAAACATAGAGGGCTTATAGGGGGAGAAGACCAAGGCGCATAGCAGCGATTTCGCATAGGAGCTGTGAGTTTCAGGCGAGCATGACAGTCGCGGGCTTTTCTGTTAGGCGGAAGATATGAGAAAATGGAATGTGATTGCTATGACGGCTCTTCTGGGAAGCGCTGCCTTTTGTCTGGCCTCATGTGATACAAAGTCGAGCAAAAGCGTCCATCCAAATTTAGGTCAAAGCGTCAGCGTAGATTGTTCGGGTTTCTCTTTTACGACAGAGATAGACGCCTTCTGGACTGACAAAGCATGTGGTCATCAAGATACGGATGGCGTGTTGCATATCTCGCAAGAGGCAATGAAACTCTTTAAGCCTGATGAATTTAAGTCTAATTTTGGGGAGCGGGACCCAAAAGGCTTGAGGTGTTTTCCTTTTCGAATGTCCGATGCCGATGGCAAGGTTGATTTTGGATATCTCGCAGCAGATGGTCGTGCGCGAATTTCCGATGACCCGCATGACAATGGTTGCCATCCTTTCCGTAATGGGACGGCGATTAGTTATGTTGAAGGTAAAGCTGTCTTCTTCGATAAAAATTTAGAGGTTGTCAAAGCGACGGACTATGCACTCGCTGACCCCTTTGACAAACATCTTGCGAAGGTTTGCACGGTCCTGCCGGAGAAGAAATTTCATGGTGAGCATTTTAAATGGGTCGGCGGAACATGCGGATATATCGACATAGAGTTTAATGTCGTTGTGCCGATTGCGACGCCCTATGAGTCGACCGCGCGGTTGACGGGCGGCAAATATGATAACGAATAAAGCAAACGCATAGAGACTTTGCCGACGTCTTCCGTGCCATAGAGGGCGTGTCTTGTAATTTCCGCACCCCAACTGCGTCAAATTGTGCACGAGGTCATTTCTTCCTTGCATGTGCCGCGCCACTAGATGTAGTGGTTTTTGGAGGGGAAGGCGGCATATGTCGCGTTTTGAATGGCTATTCAGACGCAAACATCCGCTATTTCAAACAGTTGGGCTAAACGCCAACCGATGTTATGTCGGTTTTACTAATCGAATCGAAGGAATCGCGTGATGGGCAATTTGGGGAATTTTGAGAAATCTGCATCAGGGCTCTTGCTCCCGTCCACCTCTTACAAGCCGTTTCGCTATCCGTGGGCCTATGATTTTTGGCAAAAGCAACAGCAAGTCCATTGGATGCCCGAAGAAGTGCCTTTGGGAGAAGACCTAAAAGATTGGTCCATCAACCTCACCGAAGTTGAGAAGAACCTGCTGACACAGATTTTCCGTTTCTTCACCCAATCCGATGTCGAGGTCGGCGCGAATTATATGGAAAACTACATGCCGCTCTTTAAGCCGGTTGAAGTGCGAATGATGCTCGCGGCTTTCTCTAATATGGAGACCATCCATATCGCCGCTTATGCGCTGTTGCTGGAAACCATTGGGATGCCGGATAGTGAGTTCTCTGCCTTTATGGAATATGAGGAGATGGCGGCCAAACATGATTATCTTGGCAAATTTGGCGTGGATACGGAAAAAGATATTCTGACATCTATGGCTGTCTTTGGCGGATTTACCGAAGGGCTACAGCTCTTTGCGTCCTTTGCGATGCTCATGAATTTCCCGCGCCTCAATAAGATGAAGGGCATGGGGCAGATTGTAACTTGGTCTATTCGCGACGAGAGCCTTCACTGCGAAGGTATGATTAAACTCTTTCACACCTTCGCGCAGGAAACGGGCGCGCTGACCAAAGATGTTGCGGATGATATTATTGATTGCGCGAAAACCGTCGTGAAATTGGAAGATAAATTTATCGACCTCGCCTTTGAGATGGGGCCGGTTGAGGGCATGACCTCCGAAGATATTAAACAATATATCCGCTATATCGCGGATTGGCGTTTGGGACAGCTTGGCTTGCCGAAAGTCTACGGGATTGAGGAACATCCGCTGCCTTGGCTGACAGAGATTACAAATGGTGTTGAACATGCAAACTTCTTCGAAGCGCGCGCGACCGAATATGCGAAAGGTGCGACGATTGGAACGTGGCACGGTACAGAAGGTGTCTGGGACCGGTTTGAAGATTTACGGAAGGGCGCGCCTGCGCCTGCGGCACAATAAAAGCGCCTACTGCATAATAAATTCTAAGACCTCACCTTGTGAGGTCTTTTTTATGGGCGCGCGCTTCAGATTGATGTAGCTAGGTAATATATATTTAAACAAATAGTCTGTTCCGCATGTCTCTCCTGTCTTTTGAAGACCGAAATTTCGATTTCAAAACCATCTATAATTTTCGCGATTTTGGAGGATATAAGGGCGTGGATGGCCGGTCTGTAAAACAGGGTCGTCTCTTTCGTTCTGCGCATTTGGCGGCTTTGGATGATGAAGAGCTAGCGACCATAGGCAATCTGGGTGTGGATCTCATTGTTGACCTTCGCCACGCGCCCGAACGCAAAAGACAGCCCTCGCGTTTGCCACAGCCTGAACCACAGCGTCTTGAATATCCTGACGCGCCGGAGGGCAAGACGGCAAAAGTTGCGCCTCATGAAGCCTTTTTAGAACATAAATTATATTCCGCCGAAGATGCTCATGGCTATATGATGGGCTCTTATACGGCGCGGCCGAAGGATAAAGGCTTTCAAAATATATTTGCGGATACATTGCGCTTTATGGCCACAGCAGAGAGTGATGAGGCGGCAGGGCTTCTCATCCATTGTGCGGCCGGAAAAGACCGTACAGGGACATTATGCGCGCTGATACAAGCGGTTCTAGGCGTGTCCCGCGAAGACATCATGGCAGATTATATGATGACGCTAGATGCGGTTGACGTTGATAAAATTATTGAGCCTGCTGCCGCAATGTTCTCGAAGAGATATGGGCGGCAAATTGACGCAAAGTCGATCTGGCCTATGTTTGGTGTTATGCCAGAGTTTCTTGAGGCCGCTTTGGGCGGCATGATGGATGAAATGGGCGCCGTCGACCGCTATGTCACCGAAGACATAGGGGTAAGCCAGTCAGATATAGACCGAATACGTGACCGTTATTTAGAAAACTAAGCGTCTCTAAGGTGCGGCGGAGGCGGTGACGGAACAGCTGACATTCGAAAAATTCGTTGCACTACAGTCGATGAGGCTGCCCGTTCCGTTTTGAATTATCACTGATTCTGAGCGTCTTGGCTTCAACAAAAACGTCTCTTGTAGTCTCACTGTCGAGTCAAAAAAGCGAAATTCGAGGGGTGTGTAATCATAGCGCACGCGCGTGACAACCACGCCAGAATTTTCGTTCAATAATTTTTCGTCTAGATTAGTTGTATTAAAACTTGTGAAGTTTCCAACGCTGCTATTTAAACGAATGCGTCCTTGCGATATAGCCGGCTGACTCAAATCAGGTTTAATAAAGCTCTCAATATCGATTGAGACATTTTCGACATCTGGAATATCCATAACGCGTAAGGCCGCAGCTAGGACTTCTTCAATCATTTCATCCATTATATCGGGCTGTTGCGTCGCTAAATCCCCCGCCACATTCGTTGCGTGAGAAATTTTACGGTCAGTGCTGAGTGCATGGGCAATTTCGGCCAATCCAAAATACATGCCGATCATGATTGGTGCAATAATGGCAAATTCAATCGCTGCAATACCGCGCTCATCATCGCGGAAACGACGCGTGTAATTCCGCAATGAGAAGCGAGAGCACGTAGAGCGTAAGGCAGATTTTAGAGTTGATTTAAGTGACAGAGACCTCATGACGGTGTTCCTTCCGAAATTTGGTTCGATGTGTTTGAATTACAGGTTCCATTTGCAGGGAAAGGTTCATTATTGAAGGCGGTTGTCGCAATAAGTCTGCGCGCACCTGAGCCTGGCGGATTCTCCAAGCGTGTTAATAAGGGCGGTAGTGCTAGACGATAATTTAAGACGGCACGGACCACCATTGTATCACCCGCGGCATTGCCATCGAATTGACCATTTAATGTTTGAGGGATGGCTTCTTCGCCCGTTTTCGTATCATCTAACTCTTCGATCTCTGGAATCTCTGGCAATGCGATTGTTTTAAAGCTGTCACCTTGGATGACATCAATACGAACATTTTTCCAACAATTGCCTAAACCAGTCATATTGTTACAAACAATCGCCTTAAATTCATCTGCACCACCGCAAGCTTGAAAATTGCCAACGCGAAGAACCCGGCCAGCCTCTGACGTTGCTTGCACCAATGCCGAATTTATAAAAAAGACGACCGCGAGTTCCATAATGCCAAAAAGAAGGGCGAAAAAGGGAAGGGCGACAACGGCAAATTCGATAGCTGTGGCCCCGTCTTCATTTTTCTTGAAACGCTTCGCAAAGCGTAGGGCGTGACGTTCCGCCCGTTGCATAATGCGATCAGAAAAAAATGCCATGGTCCCACTCCGACAAGCGTCCTGCCAATTTAGACTCGCATACGGATGTGTACGCGAGATGACGGTAATTAGAACAGAGCTTAAGGCTTGGAAGTTAATAAAGGTCCAAGGTTTCAGGTTAACAAAGCGTTAATTTTTAGCCTGAAACTAGTTGGGAATATCCGTAAATTGATCTGTGCCCGGCCCGCCTGCTGGAGTAGAGGCGTTGTTCTGGCTTGTCTGCGATGGAGCTGAAGCATTAAAGGCCGGAGCAGAGGTCAATATCTGTTCAGTAGATGTATTATTTCCGATAAATCCGGTATCATCGCCTAGAACCGGAGACGGACCACAAAACGGGATACAAGAATAAGTCTCACGATTTTTACCATTATAAAGTCTGACACCTTGATTGGATAATGTATTTACGACCTGCAAATTCGCATCCATCATCGTATTGCCTTGAGAATCCAAGATGATGAGGTTTGTTTCCCCATAACCGCGGCCAACAACAAAAAGAAGGTCGCTAGATTGAACTGTAACATCCGCAATTCTTGGATTTCCGACAACAACGGAGGCTGCCGCACCAGGCAGTCGTACGATTTCTGTCTTATTGAGCTCAACTGTATAGCTCTGTGCGCTTCCAGCATGAGCCGGTGCTGCCGCACTGACAGCTAAAGCACCAAGGCCAATAAATAGGGGCAAAGATTTCAAAAAACGCATGTTCGCTAGCTCCGCAAGGGATGATTTGACCACTGGCTTAAAACAAGGTGGTGAATGAAGCGTTTACATTTTAATACGAAGGCTGATGAATTTGTGGATATATATATAATGTATAGGGTGCCTCATATTGTGGCTGATGGGCTTTCTATGATTTTTATCTGCAGTATTCGAAATTTTACATAATATTTACCTTGTCTCTCAACGCGGCGGTAATTCTCCTCCTCTATAAGCATCTTCATCAGGGACATCCCTGAACGAGGGATATCCTCTCTGAAACTAACGCATACGTGGGAGTACTGTTATGCAAAATCTATTTACACGCTTCATCGAAGATGAATCTGGTGCAACGGCTATCGAATATGGTCTTATCGCGGCGCTTATCGCTGTTGGTATGATTGTTGGTGCACAAGCTGTTGGTGACAAAGTTAACGCTAAGTTTGTTGACATTGGTGATCGTTTGGACGACGCGTCTGTTAATGGCGGCGGCGGCACTGGCGGCGGCACTGGCGGCACCCCTTAATAAGTTAGTATTACTTAATACTAATTTATAACATTCAAGGCGGCCAGCCAAACATAGGTTTGGCCGCCTTACTGATTTTAAGGTTATTTTGAAGGTAACCTCGTGAAAATAGAACTGTGAGGCTGTGATGAAAATGAATATGACTTTTTCAAATTTCATCAATGATGAGTCTGGGGCGACAGCTATTGAATATGGTTTGATTGGAGCGTTAATCGCTGTTGGCCTTATAGTCGGCGCGAGGGCCGTTGGTGGTTCCTTAAATGACCTATTCGGAGATGTAGATGGTGAATTGGCTGAGGCATTTGATGTAAGCGAGTAGTCCCAAGGACCAACATCTGAATAAACCAGATATTAAGCCTCTTAAGTTAGTGTCCAACAAAAACTGGTGGACCTAAAAATGCTATTACCTGCATTCCTTTTCTTCTTATTCGCAACGCCGCAATTGATGGCGGCTCTAAATGATGCGAATGCAATGAAAATCCCTAATCGCATTCCTTTGATCGTTTTGGCAGCCTATTTTCTTATGGTGCCATTTACTTGGGTCGGGTTTCCGGTGTTTTTTCAACATTTGACGGTTGGCCTGACCTTATTCGCTATAGGTTTTGCGATGTTTGCTTTTGGCTGGATGGGTGGCGGCGATTCAAAGCTCCTCGCAGCGACGGCTTTTTGGTTCACTTGGCCAGATGTGTTTGCCTATATGGTTTACACAGCTTTATTTGGCGGGGCTTTAACGCTCTTCATCATGGTGGGCCGATCCTATATCCCTGTTAAAGTCATTACGAGCCAATGGGCGCAGACGATGTTTAAGGATGAAACCAAAATTCCTTACGGCCTCGCACTCGCTGCTGGGGCAATTGCGACTTTGCCCTCAAGTCAGATTTTTAAAGCGGCTTTAGGCTGATACCCTATTATATTGTCTTCATATAAGACACACTAGGCAGCTGATTCTTTTAAAAAAACGTAGATTTGGGCGATCCGTCCATACGGATTACGGCGCTGCGCGGCGCTTATTCTTATCTTTAGATGTACTCAATGCTGTATTTAATGTGTCGCGCTTTAAATTTATCAGCGCGCGTTAACTCTTTCCAAACGCCTCGGTGTCTATCCATTAACCATGCTTTAGTACGCTTGGGTCTATGAACCGTTGCAGTGACTGATTGGTGAGGAGTTATGGAAACTAGGAAAATTATTATTTTGGGCGTTATGGTCGTCCTTGGCGGAGGTGTTTTCTACGCCATGAACAACCTCAGTGTACCTGCTGCGCCTGTTCAACAAGCCGCCGCTCCAGAAATTCAGATTCAAGAAGTTGAGTATGTTTCAGTTCTTGCGATTGATGCTGACGTTTCGCAGGGTCAGCGCATCACAGAAGGTATGCTAACGCGGATTAAGTGGCCTGCAGAGGCGCTCACCGCGAATTTAATCAATCTCGATGATCAGCCTGATGCCGAATCACAATTCATCAATGCCCTTGCGCGTCAAAATTTAGCGCAAGGTGAAGCTTTAACCCATTCGAAAGTCATTAAAGCGGGTGATAGCGGTATTTTGGCAGCTCTCCTGAAGCCCGGCATGCGGGCGGTTACGACGCGAATTAGTGTGGATACAGCCGCAGGCGGTTTTATCCAACCTGGAGATAAGGTTGATATCATCCTGCGTGAGAACTTTACGCTTCGCAATAACAATAATAATAATGCTTTACAAAATGGGAACGGGGGCGCTGAACGCCAAAGCCTGTATATCGCGCAAACCCTCTTTGAGAACGTCAAAGTTCTGGCGATTGACCAAACTTTCACGACAAGTCCTGAAAGCGGCGCTGCGATTCCAGGCTCAACCGCGACATTTGAATTATCTCAAACCGATGCAGAGCTCCTGCAAGAGGCTGAAGGATATGGTGATATTTATCTCACATTACGCGGTGTGACTGGTTCTGGTTTTAAAGGGCGCAGCGCAGCTGTGACGGCCCGACAAGAAGCTGCACCAGCGCCATCTACGCTCACACTTTATCGAAATGGTGAACCGACAGCCATTGCCTTGCAGCAAAGAAATTAGGGCGGAAACACAATGAAACTCATAAAATCGCGCCAAATTCGTAAGACTTCAACTGCTGCCATTGCGGTTTTAGGCTCACTTGGCTTCCTTTGCGCCCCTGTGGACGCTGGAACACGGTCATATTCTCATATTCAAAATACAGCGACGTCTGTGAATATTCAGGCCCCTGGAACGGGCGTGAATAATCGGTCTATCGTTTTACCATTTTCAAAGTCGACAGTCATAGAATTACCTGAAAATGTTATGGATGTGATTGTCTCTAATCCTGATGTGGTCGAAGCCGTTGTGCATACATCACGCCGGACGATGCTCATTGGCAAAGCGTCTGGGCAAACAAATGTTTATTTTTACAGCCATGACGGCCGTGAACTCTTGAATGTCGATATTCGTGTTGAGCGTGATATTGATGGATTACAAAACCTGATCTCCAAGAATACACCTGAAAGTAACGTTGAAGTTCAAGTATTTAACTCAAATATCCTGCTAACAGGCGCTGTACCAAATGCTGCGGCGGCTGATACTGTAGAGAAGCTTGCCCGCATGTGGCAGGGCGTTGGTGGTGGCGGCAATGGCGGCGGTGAAATTGTCAATCTTCTCGCAATAGAAGGTAAAGACCAAGTCATGTTAAAAGTTCGTATCGTTGAGATGCAACGCTCTGTGACGAAACAAATGGGCTTGGACCTAAGCGCGATTGGCGAACTCGGGGACAGCACAGTCTCCCTCGTCAACCAAGTCGGCCCTACTTTGACCAGTGGTTTCAATGCAAATGGCGCTTTCAATAACACAGGCGGTGGTGATTTGTCCTCCTTAAGCGGCGCTTTAAGCGCGCTTGAGTCTGTTGGTTTGGTGCGGACACTTGCGGAACCAACTTTGACCGCGATTTCCGGCGAAACAGCGAATTTCTTGGCTGGCGGCGAAATTCCTATCTTCTCTGGCGCAACCCAAGACCAAAACGGTCAATTGGTGAGATCCTTTGAGTTTAAACCCTTCGGTGTTTCACTCGGATTTACCCCAGTTGTTCTTTCGGAAGGTCGAATTTCTCTGTCCATCAGTACAGAAGTCTCAGAACCAACCGTCGAAAACGCCTTTGTCTCTGATAGTGGTGAAAGCGTCTTGGGTATTCGGGTTCGCAGAGCAAATACAGTTGTTGAAATGCCAGCGGGCGGAAGTCTCGTCATTGCCGGCTTGATTCGTGAAGAAACGCGTTCAACTGTCGATGGAACACCAGGATTGAAGGATGTTCCAGGTTTAGGAGCTTTGTTCCGAGGTCGAGATACGCTGTCAACGCAGACAGAAATTGTCATTATGGTGACACCATATCTGGTTGAATCGACGCATCCTGACAAATTACAAACACCTGCAGATGGCTTCCAGTCACCAAATGATATTGAGAGCTTGCTCTTAGGGCGTTTGAACAAAGTTTATAGTCAAAATGGTCAACCCAGACTCCAAGCGAGTTCTCTTCCAGGACCATTTGGACATGTGGTTGATTAAGCAAAGGCGTAAGACACAATGAAAAATTCTATTCTCACAGCTTGCGTATTGATTTCTGGACTTGCCCTAACGGCTTGTGCGACGCCGAATGAAACATTTCCGCCAGTGCAGCTACGCAATCAGATAAATGTCGCGGAATCCATTGAACGTTTGGAGTTATATACGCGGCCAAATGGTTTGGAGCTATCCGCTCGGGATGAACTCGCCGTGGTGCAATTTTTAAGTGGATATGCGCAGTCCGGTGAAGGCGCCTTATATATTAACCGTCCCGCAAATGCGGTCTCTGGTCTTGGTACGCAACAGGCTGAAGCCGTAATCCGCGGATTAATGGCGCAAGGCGGGCTAAATCCAAATGCCATCCAAACGGGGCAATATCCGTCAAGGGCCGGCGCGCCTGCCCCCGTAATCGTGTCTTACAGAACCCTACGCGCGATCCCACAAGATTGCCGCCAATTGGGTGATCTGACGAATACTTATGGGAACGATCCGCGCGCAAACTTCGGGTGTTTTCAATCCGCTAATCTCGCCGCGATGATTACTGATCCGCGTCAATTGTTAGAACCATATGCCTTGGGTCAACCGAATGCCCAACGCCGACAAGTGGTTTATGATCAATATATACAAGGAAACGCGACAGCGTCGCAAGTAAACCCGGGCCAACTTGTAGGCACAAATAACTAGAGCTTAATGCGCAAAAGACCTGAATCGAAGACGAAGCTATGACACAAATGACACAGCCGCAGCCAATTCCTACCGCACCGACGCAGCCGCGTCCGGTTCCTGTTCCTACGGGTTCTGTCCCAAATCCGCAGGTTCCGCAGCCTCAGTTGGTTCAACCTCAAATGCAACAATCAATGCCTGTTCCGATGCAACAGCCGCAAGTGCCGCCAGCACCTCTGCCACAAGGACAAGTTGGCCATCCGCAAATGCCGCCCGCGCAAATGCCGCAAGGTCAAGTTCAGTCTCTTGGATATCCAGCTGCACCTGGAGTTCAGGCTCCAGCTCCAATTGTGGAACAACGCTACGCACCGCTTGAAGGTGAAAAGCGCGAAGAGGGAGAAAAGCCGCTTCCATCTATTTCCGTCCATGCGTTTTGTGACCGTCAAGAAACAGCACATTGCATCAATGAGACGATTCGTGATTGGCGTATGAAGCGGACCAATGTAAAAATTTACATGGGCGGGCTTCCGGCTGCTATTGAGTTCTATCATAAAGAAAATACACCATCTCTTATCATCATCGAGAGTGGAATGCGCGGTGATGAACTCTTCAACCAACTCGAAGAATTGGCAAGTGTTTGCGATGAAGGCACCAAAGTTGTCATGATTGGCGCGGCGAATGATATTCGTCTCTATCGTCAGCTCATGGATAAGGGTGTGTCCGAATATTTGGTACCGCCCTTACACCCGCTACATGTCATCCGCGCATTAGGCGAACTTTACGCTGACCCTGATCAACCCTTTATTGGCCGCGTCGCTGCCTTCTTTGGTGCAAAAGGTGGTGTCGGGTCTTCGTGCATCGCGCATAATACGGCGTGGGTTTTATCCGAAAATTTAATGCAAGAAACGGCGCTTGTCGATTTAGATGCGAGCTGGGGCACAACGGGATTAGATTTCTCTTATGATAATATGTCCGGCCTTGAAGAAGCTTTGGGGGAACCCGATCGTTTAGACGAAACCTTGATGGACCGGATCATGATCCGCCATACGCAAAAGCTCTCTATTTTGCCGACATCTGGGTCTTTAAATACAAAGCCTGTCATGGATTCCTCCAGCTATGAGGCGGTTGTCAATGCGGTGAGAGGTATTTCACCTCTCTCCATATTAGATATGCCGCATTATTGGACTGATTGGACGACGAATGTTCTGACGTCTGTAGATGATGTTGTTATCACGGCGACACCGGATTTGGCCGGCATGCGGAATGCGAAAAACCTTATTGAGTTTCTAAAAACTCAACGTCCAAATGATCCAGAACCAATCTTGATTTTAAATTGTGTTGGGATGTCTCCAAAAACTGAAATCACTGTCAAAGATTTCGGTGCGATGGTTGGGCAGGAGCCCAATATTGTTATCGGATGGGATCCAGATAGTCACTTTGAAGCGACGAATGAAGGCAAGATGTTGACCGAGGTCAAAACAGCTGACTCTACCGTTCAAGGTTTGTCCTATCTCGCTAATCGTCTGCGTACAGGCTCATTTGATACGCGCGTCAAAGCAGACGCAGCGCCAACGAAGAAGGGTTTATTATCCATCGGTGGTGGTAAGTCGAAGAAGCCAAAGGGCGAAAGCAAACCCAAGCTATCTTTCTTGAAGAAGGATAAAGGCTAAATGTTTGGTAAGCGTTCAGAAGCCACGGCCACCAAAGCGCAGGCAGCCCCAGATGCGCCTGAGAAAGAAGATGCAAAGTCATCTTCATCTTTAGATGCGCCCGCAAATACGCCTGCACCGCGCTCGCGCAGTAATGAGCCAAGCGAAGAATATTACGAAACCAAGGCGACGATTTTCAACGCTTTGTTCGAAACCATTGACGTCTCAGCTTTGGCGGGCATGCAGCCTGACAAAGCACGGGAAGAAATTCGCACGATTGTTGATGAAATTATTGCCATCCGAAATGTTCGCCTTTCGGTAAATGAGCAAAACCAACTCATTACAGAAATCTGTGATGATATTTTAGGTTACGGCCCGCTTGAGCCACTTTTAGCCCGAGACGACATTGCCGATATCATGGTCAATGGCGCCAAACATGTTTTCATCGAAACCAGTGGTAAGATGATTAAAACCAATATTCGGTTCCGCGATAATACGCAGTTGATGAATATTTGTCAGCGGATTGTGAGCCAAGTTGGCCGCCGTGTTGATGAAGCGTCGCCGATTTGTGATGCGCGTTTGTTGGACGGCTCTCGTGTGAACGTGATTGCGCCGCCGCTCTCTATTGACGGTCCCGCTTTGACAATTCGGAAATTTAAGAAAGACAAGCTACGTCTTGCCGATCTCGTCAATTTCAAATCTATTTCACCTGCCGGTGCGCGGGTGCTGCAAATTATCGGCGCCTGCCAGTGTAATATCGTCATCTCTGGCGGTACGGGTTCTGGTAAGACCACTTTGCTCAATGCCCTGACTGGATTTATTCACCCAGATGAGCGGATTATTACCTGCGAAGATGCTGCGGAATTGCAACTCCAACAGCCCCATGTGGTTCGCCTCGAAACCCGCCCGCCAAATTTGGAAGGCAAGGGTAAAATCACAATGGCGGATCTTGTTAAAAACTGTCTGCGGATGCGTCCTGAACGGATTATCGTGGGTGAGGTGCGGGGACCAGAAGCCT
>CAYWSI010000048.1:0-13081 GCA_964460585.1 uncultured Algimonas sp. | reverse complement strand
GCCTGTCCCTCTGCTGGTCTTGATGATGGAGGCCATATGCGCGCCCGCAACGCAGCCGTCAAGCACGCTTAACTATCCGTCGTACCTTTTGCCCAGATAATCGCCATGAAGAGGCCTTTCATTGGCGGCAGGCTTATTAGGCAGATTACTGTCGCAATAGCGCATAAGGAGAGAATGAGCTGCCAATCCGCCATATCTGTGCCCCAAAAAAAGAAATGCCAAATGAGGACAGTGATATGGGCGGAGAGTGTCATCGCTGCCCAAGCTGGGGCGAGGTCTGCGCGCACATCGCTCCATTTCTGTTCGCAGGCGGAACATTGCCCTACGGGTTTTAGGTAAGCTTGGAACAATTTCCCGTCCCCACAGCGCGGACAACGCAATTTCATACCGCGCATTAGGCGCGGCCAAATCGAACCATGCTGCGGCGGGTCGCCAAATTCGCTCTCATTAGAATTATTTTGCATGCGGCTCTCCGATTGACAGTTGACGGGCTAAGGCCTAGCTGGCCCTCCTAAACTTATGAGAGCTCATTATGCCTGTTCCTGTCATCGTCTTGAATTTTGGTCATTCCGTCCTCAATTCACTGGAGGACTACACCCAGGCGGCCTCTGAAATCTACCGTCATTATCGGCAAGGTCAGAATGTTGTGGCGGTCACTTCCGCGCAGGGTGATCAAACGGATGTTCTTATGGCCGAAGCCCGGCGGATTGGACCTGAAGGGGACGCTAAGAACCTGCCTGAGCTCTTACAATTAGGGGAGCGCCGTTCTGCCGCCCTATTGGCGTTGGCGCTGGAACGGATTGGCGCGCCGGCCTTTGTTCGCCAAGCGCGAGATTTGGGTCTGACAGCCGAAGGTAGTTTTACCGAAGCGCGCCTGACAGGCTTGAATACGCCGCAGCTCCTGCAAGATTTAAAAGATCATGATATTGTTGTCATGCCGGGCTTTGTCGCGATTGGCGAAAAAGACCGTGCCGTTTTACTCGGGGATGGCGGGGCAGATTTGACGGCGCTTTACGTGGCAGATCAACTCGGCGTGGAAGCTGTCTTACTTAAAGATGTCGATGGAATTTACGAGGTCGACCCTAAATCAAATCCTGAGGCTGGCCGCTATGAGCAAATTTCATGGGATGACGCGATAGGTGTCGCAGGCCCGTTAATCGCGCCGAGGGCGCTCGGTTTTGCGCGTAAAAATGAAGTGGCTTTTCGTGTCGGTCAACCCGGCCTGCCGTCCTATACTCGTGTTGGTGCAAAGACAGGTCATATGAAAGTTGCGCCGACACCCCAAAAATTGAAAGTCGCGATGATGGGGCTTGGCAGTGTTGGCGGCGGCGTATTTCGCAGGATTGCCGCGCATTCGGAGCAATTTGATCTTGTTAAAATTTTGGTTCGCAGCCGCGAAAAATATATTGATCAAGGCTATCATCCGGACTTAGTCACGACAGATTTTGACGATTTGATTATGGCAAAACCGGATATTTTTATTGATGTGTCGGGCGGAATTGAACCCGCGCTTGGTCGCTGTCAAACAATGCTAGAGGCGGGCGTTCATGTTGTGTCTGCGAATAAGCAAGCCATAGCAGCGGGCGGGCAATCGCTTTTAGATTTTGCAGCCAAGCACGGTGCACAGCTCCGCTTTTCTGCCGCCGCCGGGGGCGGTATGCCCATTTTAGAGATGTGCCAGAGGGAAGCGGGCCGCATTACCCGTGTGCGTGCACTGCTCAATGGTACAACAAATTATATGCTCGATGAAATTGGTAAGGGCTGTAGCTACGCTGAAGCTTTGAAGGACGCGAAAGACAAAGGATTTGCTGAAGAAGACCCAAGTTCAGATGTGAGCGGGGATGATGCTGCTGCGAAAATTCGCTTGATTGCCATGCTCGGTTTTAGTGAGGCCATTACATTGGAAGATATTCCGATGGACACGATTGCTGATTTTAATCCGGAAGCGCCCGCAAAAGGGGCATGGAAACGCGTAGCTAAACTCTGGAGGGATCAAAATGGTTTCTCCTCTGCGCTTCAACTCAGAGATTTGTCGCGAAATAATTTCCTCGCACAAGCTGACGGCGAAGAAGCCCATGCGATTTTTGATTTTGAGGACGGGGATCAATATCGTATTCGCGGCAAAGGCGCGGGGCGCTGGCCAACGACAGAAAGCGTCATGGCGGATTTATTTGATGTGTCTGAAACAACGCTGAGCTAGGCGGACAGATAATAAATAATCTGATAATCTGAATTCATTGCCACCGAGGTAGGTGGCTGAAACGTAGAGAGTATATGCCTCAAGCTAATCCTGTCATTATTTGGCTGCGCCGTGATTTGCGTCTGGCTGATAATCCTGCGCTCCATGCGGGGGTTCAAAGCGGCAAGCCGCTTATCCTGCTCTATATTTATGAGATGAATAAAGCTCGAGCTTTAGGTGCGGCGTCCAAAGTTTGGCTGCATCATTCCCTGACATCGCTTTCAAATTCTATCGCAGAAAAGGGCGGGCAGTTAATTTTGCGGCGCGGTGATGCCGCAGAAATTTTAGATGAGATTGTCGCTGAGACTGGCGCGGATGAAGTGCATTGGAACCGCCGTTATGAAGGTTGGGCGCGGGAGATTGACCAAGCGCTTAAATCTGATTTGAAATCCCGCGGGCTGAAAGTTGAAAGCCATAAAGCAAACCTTCTGGTCGAACCTTGGGAAGTCGCGACAAAAACGGGCGGATTTTATAAAGTCTTCACCCCTTTTTGGCGGGCCGCTCGCGCGAGTTTTACCGTTGACCCGAATTTGCCTGCTCCGATGAATTTGAACAGCTTTAGAGGCTTGGGTTCAGATAAAGTCACAGATTGGAACTTGCTCCCAGCTTCGCTTGATTGGGGGAACAAAATCATGACCTATCATAATGCGGGTGAGGTGCATGCGATGGGACGCCTCAAGCGTTTTCTCGCGGGGCCAGTCGGTCAGTATGATCTGCAGCGAGACCGTCCTGATAATGAGGTTGGCACGTCAAAACTCTCGCCTCATCTTGCCTTTGGAGAAATTTCTCCGCGCCAGATTTGGAATGCGGCTTACGGGATAGGCGGTGATTCCGACAAATTTCTCTCAGAGATTGGATGGCGCGAATTTTCTTATACGCTGCTGTTTTATAACCCTGACTTAGCCCGTGAAAACTACAAACCAGATTTTGATAAATTTCCGTGGGATAGTGACCCCGCCAAAGTCGAGGCATGGCGGCGCGGGCAGACGGGATATCCTTTTGTAGATGCGGGGATGCGCGAACTTTGGCAAACAGGCTGGCAACATAACCGTGTCCGTATGGTCTGCGCGTCTTTCCTTATTAAACATCTTTTGACTGATTGGCGCGTGGGGGAAGAATGGTATTGGGATACTTTATTGGAAGCGGACCCTGCTTCTAATGCAGCGAGCTGGCAATGGGTGGCGGGCAGCGGGGCAGACGCATCGCCTTATTTCCGGATATTCAATCCTTTCACTCAAAGTGAGAAATTTGACCCTAACGGAGATTATGTTCGGAAATATATTCCTGAATTAGCTAAGCTGCCCAATAAATATATTCACCAGCCATGGACAGCGCCGCCTCATATTTTAGCTGAGGCCGATGTGGAACTGGGCAAGACTTATCCGAACCCGGTTGTGGACCATAAAGCCGCGAGGAACTTGGCCTTGCAAGGCTATAAGATGAGCCGCAGCTAGTTTCACACGCCTCACACTGGAATGTGACTGGAACTGAAATGTGTTTTGAGAGATTAAAGCCTATGAAATATTTACTAACATCGGCGTTGACTGCCGCCTTTTCTGTTACCCTTTATGCCTGCGCGCCTGCGCAAACTGTAGAGGGCTCTGAAACATCCGCTAAAACATCCACAGATGCGCCTAAAAAGGTCGCTGCAGACGTCCCAACCTCTGGCCCCCAAGCGCCGTTTAAAAACACGCGTTCGGATGGTCTTGAAGAGATGATTATTGCGGGCGGATGCTTTTGGTGTACGGAATCTGATTTCGAGAAAATCGAAGGCGTGCACGAAGCTATCTCTGGTTATACGGGCGGAACGCTAGATAACCCAGAATATAAGCAAGTCGGCACGAATAGAACAGGCCATTATGAGGCTGTCAAAGTCATCTATGATCCTAAAATTGTAAGTTACCGTGAGCTCGTGGATTATTTCTGGCTGACAGTTGATCCCACAGATGATCGCGGGCAATTTTGCGATAAGGGTGCGAGTTACCGCACGGCAATTTTCGTGACCCCTGCTCAGCGTAAAGATGCCGAGCAGTCTCTTGCGAACATTAAAGCGAATAAGCCTTTTGCTGCAGATATTGTGACGCCTATTTTGCCAGCTGTGACTTTTTACGATGCGGAAATTTATCATCAGGATTATTATAAGCGAAATTCACTGCGCTATAAATATTACCGCAATGGCTGTGGTCGAGATCAAAAACTCGAACAGCTTTGGGGTGCGCCTTAAGTTCTATCCTCGCGGGATGTGCGTTTATACCCTGTCCCGCGCCAGAGTTTTAAAACCCGTGTCTTTTCTGGACCCAGATCAATTTCTATCGGGGCTAATTCTGTGAGCGTTTCAAAATCTTCGCGGAAATAGGTCTCGAAATTATGATGATAGGATAGGATGAGTATGGGTTCATTTGTATTTGGCAAGGCCCGCGTCAGGTTTGCATGATGGGCAGGCGAGGCGTTGAGTGACCACATTGTCAGCTCTGTTTCGCCAATGCCGTAATAGTTCAAATCATAAAAGACGAGGCGGTTATCCACCGCGATAAAGGCATAATCGCCTTGTGCTAATTTGGCTTTCACGTCTTCCGCTGTTTTGGGCCAAGCGCGGAGACGTTTGAAGGCATTGGTGAGACCGGCCGCATCGACAGTTTTTTCACTCATGGCTATAGTGCCGACACTGATAACCAAGGCGGTTTGCAAGATAAGCCCCCATTTCAGCCATGCCAGTCTATTTGGAGATTGGACAGCCCAAAGCGCGACTAAAAGCGGCCCGGCTATATAGGCAGTCACGGCCCAATTGGCGTTGGCACGGGAGAGTAAAGCTTCCAGCGTAATGGCTAGTAAGGGCAAAGCGGTTAAGACAGCAATCCATTTGGCGGGTGAGGGAAGGTGCGTTTTAAAAGCCGCAAAAAGCGCAATCAGCAGCATCGGGAAGGGGACGAACCCAAAGACACCAAATTGATCAATCCAAAATTGGATGACCTCATCGGGATTAAACAGATCTTGCCCTAAATTCGCATTTTCTGCCGTATGGGAGATCGTCGCAAAATCATGGGCCGCATTCCACATCAGATTTGGAAAAAGCAGCGCCGCTGCAATTGCGGCGACGATAAAGCCGCGCGGGCCGAGTAGTGCTTTTCGGCTCGGTGCGTCGAATAAGACAGCAAAACATAAGACGGGCACCATAAAGGCCATGGCATATTTGGAGAGTAGACCCAGACCTAATGCCGCGCCGAGCTGCAAGACCCGGCCCCAACCACCGCCGTCCCGCAGACAGGCCCAGCCATGTAAGGCGACCGCCCAACACAGCAGTAAGGCTGCATCTGTGCTCATAATAAAACTCGAGAGCCAAACGGCGGGCATTAGAACATAGGTAAGGGCCGCCCAGAATCCGGTGCGTTCATCCCAAAAGCGCCGGCCCGTCAGGAAAATCATGAGTGTCGTTGCGATATGTAAAAAGGGCGCGGACAAGCGCACGGCCCATTCTGCATGACCAAAAATAGATGTGGCCGCACCAATAACCCAGGCAATCATGGGCGGCTTCGAGAAATAGCCATAAGCAGGCGCTTGGGACCAGGCCCAATATTGCGCTTCATCCCCATGCAGACCCCACGGTGCAATAAAAAGCCAAATTAAGCGTAATGCAAGTAAGCCGATGAGTAAGATGGCGAGATTACGCACTGTGTTATTCTGGGGGATATCTATCACGTGGGTGCTATGCCTAAATATGCGATAAAATGAAAGTTCGGCATGCGTTTTGCACGATGCATTTTGCATGTAGCAAAAGAGGAAACACGTATGGCGCAGCGTATATCAAAAAAGAAGCGAACCTTGACCAAACTTTCTTGGGTAAAAACACCTGAACAACAGTCTAAATCGTCAATTAACGATAATAGGCAAGTTGCAACATCTCATCTACAGTTCCGAGAGCAGAAAAACCTCGATAAACGTGCAGAGGATTTATCTTGGCAATTAAGATTTGCCCAAATGAAGCTTCATCATTGGTCTAATATTGATAATGTGAATTGGGACTCTCTAGATAAGTTGAAAAAGATTGCCGAGGGAAACCTTGCTGATTTAGGCTTAATTTAAAGGCGTCTCTCCTGATATATTTGAAAATGGATATGGGTTCTCCCATGTCCAATTTTGAGGGTGGGTTTCGTAGATTTACCCTTGGGGAACTGCTACTCGCGTTTTCATGACTTGCCCCCACCCCTTGTCCTGCCTAGACCTTTAGGAAAAGATAAAGGGATTTTATATGTCGCGTATTCACGATATTCCGCTATTGCTTCTTGTTGTCATTGCAGCGGCGCTGGCTGTTTTGTTTTGGGCGTTCGGGTTTTCTTGGTTGGCGCAACCAATTGAGCCGGGGGGAACCTATCTTCTGAAATCAATTGCGCATCTGGCGAAAGACGCGCTTTTTGTGCCGTTGAAACCGTTGATGTATGCGTTAATTATTTTGTCCATTGGATCGAGTCTCGCGATTTCGACAGGTGGTGCAGGCGCAAAATTTGTACGGGTCTTGTGCTTTTTTGTCGTTTTTTCGTTAATTGGGATGACTTTCGCGATTGTAAGTTTCTTTCTATTCCCTGGGATTGATGTTTTCCCTGCTCAGGGTGTTGGTGGAGGTTTGAAAGACTCGGCACCATTCTTGGCCAAAATTTATGGCGTGGTCACATCTGAACTCATGATTTCCATTTATACGGGGCTCATTTTAGGCGGCGCTTTGAAGCGGTTGGATTTAGGCCGTGAGGCGGACCGCATTTCAGATTTGTTTATCGCGGGCTTTCGGAAATTTCTACAATATACAATTCCATTGGCTGTCTTTGGAGGTATTACAATTGCTTTGTCGGACGAACAAGGTGTTGCAAATTTGAGTAATTTGGCTCGTATCTTACTGCCGTATATGATTGCTATGGGACTGACGTGGAGTGTGATTGTCCTTGTCACCTCCCGCATCCAAGGCCGAGGCATTGGATTTGTTCTTAGAGCCGTTGCACCCCAGGCGCTTGTGGCCTTTTCGACATCCTCTTCTATGGCGACGCTAACGGCGACAAAAGAAGCTTGTAGTGAGTTGGGTGCGAACGGTGATGAGGCAACCCCGTTTTTCACAGTAGGTGCGACGATTAACATGGTTGGGACTTTGATTGGTTTATTATTAGTCAGTCTCTATGCGATGTCTGCCTTTGGGCTAACCGTTGGATTAAGGGATGCTGTTCTGGTCGGCTTCCAATCTATGATTTTTGCGACGGCTGCCGCCGGCACACCGAGTGCTTCTGTTGTTCTCATTCAAGATATTTTAACGAGCCAAGGCGTTTCGGCGGAATATGCATCATTTGTGACGACGTTGATTTTGACGATTGATGTGTTGATTTTGGATCGTTTGCGGACCGTGTTGAATACGCAATCAGATTCCATGAGCACAGCAAATGGATTGAAGCTTTATTACAAAACCCCGAAGACTCTGGCGAGTGATGGTTAGACAATTAAAAAGCCACCCGCTTGGGGTGGCTTTTGCAATTTTGGAATTGAATTGGCCTAGCTCTCATCTGGCTCAGGATAAGTGATAGAGGAAGAGAGATTTTCCAATACCTCTCTTGCATTATATGTCCGCTCATTCTCGGATGAAATATCGCTGCCAAATTTAACTTCGGCCGTTGCGCGATATTTCGTGATTTCTCGCACATTAACATCATTGAAGAATGGGTCGCCGCCGAAACCTCGAGCTCCAAAGCCAAAGGCGCTGCGGCCAAATCCGCTTCGTGCAAAACCGCGGCGACTGCGAAATCCTCCGAAACGTGAAAATGGAACGCCGCGGGACCAACCAAAACCTTGGCGGAAAAAACTATATCTGAAAAAAGGGTCATTGTTGAAACCGGATGATGAAGCGCGAAGTTTTCGGTCTTCGTCTAGATTTTTTTCTTGTAGCGTAAATGTTTCATATCCGCGCTCAATGGCCGTTTCAGCCGAACGATATAGCAGATAATTTTCAACGGTTTCGCGGTCAGTTAGCGAATTTCCGCCGAAGGAGATCCGCGCACGGTCATTTTCGATAAATTGCTGAGAAAAACCGTCAAAAGCACCAGGTTCAGAGGCTTCCTGATAAGGGGTTGCTGTTGCGCAAGCTGTCAGCGTCATAACTGAGGCTGCAACCAATAGGTGACGCAGCGTACGTGTTGGAGATGTGAACAAATTTGTCATGGGGGAACTCCTTTCATGTGCGTTTTACTCATCTCTACCTGAACAGAGAGTGAAATTATGATGTAATCTTATATCATTTTGAGGTGTCAGGCATTTCATTTTGTTGTGAGATAGCTGTGCTTGAAGGCCTTTCCTTCCTGTCGAATATCATTGAAATTACCGCCCACAGACATAATAGCCCTGCTAATCCTGCGATTATTAACCCGCACCAGATTGGCAAGGGTGTATATGTAATGGTGAGCAAGCCTAATCCAACCCATGGTAACATAAGGAATAAGGTCCAGAGCAAATGCGTTCGTTTTGCGGTTTGGCGATAAGCGGCATAAGCGAAACGAGAGACCAAGCTAAAGGGGATAATGGCGAAGGCAAACAACAGCAGAGTTAAGAAAAGTGCTGAGGTCAAATGTTCTAGACGACTATCATTTTCTGCAAAGCCGAGAAAAAACCATATAGCTGCGAGGCTGGACAGGATTGCCCCGCTACCCGCTGCTAGCGCCGCGATGAGGTCGGCTTTACGGCCAATAGGCTTGCTGGGCGCTTCGGGTTTGCAAATGGGATCTAGAGTTTCTTCCGTCATGCGTCGAGCTTACGCCTGTCAACGCCTTCTGTCACATGAAACAATCCGAAATATTCAGGAAGAAACTGAAATATAGGGTGGTTAGACAATGCGGAGTCCTCCTTCCATGATGGTTTAATAATATGGGAGGAAGAGATGAAGTCTCTTTTGATGTTTATTGCTAACTTATGCTTGATGGGGCTATCCGCGCCTGCCTATGGTCAATCAATTGAGGCGCGTATTGGCCTGATGGTCCCTTTTGGCGGAGACTATAAAAAGACAGAGACGAAACCTCAGCTCGCATTTAATCTGCGAAGTGAGCCGCCGCGAAATTCTCCGCGGGATTGGGCTTTGCGTCCATTTGCGGAAGAGGGTGATGTTCGTGAGTTTAAACTGGCTGTGACGTTTGAGCGGGAACCAAACCTTCTTTTAAATAATCAAGTTTTGAGTTTTGGCGATGGCAGACAAGCGCCCGATGATCGGCTGAATGCGTTAGATACATATGACAAAACCATATTGGGCGTTATCGGCGTTTCCCTTGTCGTGATTGCAGGTTCGATCATTGTTTTTGCGGAATGAACGAGGAGATTATCATGACATTTAAGACAATTATTTTTAGCTTAGCGGGGCTTCCAGTCGCTCTTTTACCTTTGACCGCTCAGGCCCAATCCTCAGATTTTGACCGCGCTTTTGCGCAGCAAGGTACGGAAGCCCGAATTAGCTTTTCTATCCCGTTCGGGAATAGTTCTGACAAAACAAAAACGGCGCCGCGCTTAAATTTCGGCGTGAGACACTATGTTGAGCCATCCAAAGTATCCGCGGATTGGATGCGCCAAAACCGAAATGATTATCGGGATGTCAGCTTAGGATTTACATTTGAAGAGACGCCAAAACTGATGCTGAATGAGCAAGTTTTGATGCCTCTAAATGATGAGCAAGCCAATATAAGTACAGCGGGTAAAATTGGTTTGGGTATTGGCGCTGTCGTCGTTGTAGGCGTTGCCGTCCTCGCAGTTGTTGTCGCAACAGCTGACTTTTCTGAAGAATAAAATTAGAATGACGCCTAGCGCCTTCTGATAGACGCATCTCGTTTTTAGAATGGAAATAGTACGGACAAGTAAACCACTTGTACGGACGATGAATTCCTTGATTTCCATATATGCGGCTCGTTACTTGATTTGTATAGGTTGAGGAAGCGAGTGCTAATATGGATGAAAAGAAAAGCGAACGATTGGAAGTCCGGTTGGGCTATCAAGAAAAGCAAAATTTTGTAGAGGCTTGTGATACGCAAGGGGACACGCCTTCTGGTGCGGTTCGCCGATTTATCAGAGGATATGTGCGGCGTTCAGATGATGATTTATTGTCCTCCGCATGGCGCGGAGCGGCTAAAAGGCGGAGCTTGCGTCCCGCCATTTTTGTTCTCATTTTTATCGCTATCGCGGGTCTTTTCTGGGGATTATCGCAACGCTCCCCAGTCTTTTCTGATGATGAAATTTTCTCTGCGCGGGATTTAAATGGTGATGGGCAGTTGGAATATGCTGAACATGGCACTCCGCCAGGTTTGAATGACGCTCCAAATGGAGTTCTGCGCGTCCTCGATTTGGATGCTTCAGGCACAATCTCTCGTGCAGAGTTTGTGCAAGAGGGACGAATGGTTTATTTTGTGCAAGACGAGGCGTCAGTTGACACAAGTGAAAGAGGTATGAATTTGGTGGAATTTAAATTCAGCAAAGAAACATCGATACTGAACAGGTTTGAAGGGGCCACGATTAATGCCGAAGGTTTGGATCGTTTAGTTGTTTGGTCGCCGCAAGGCGCGCCTAGCGTTTTCGAAGGGCGAGTTAACATCGCAACAGGGATAGAAAATATAGAGTTTCAAGCTGATAGGGTGACATTGCCTGAATAAAAAACCCGCCCCGACCAGAGTTCTCTCTGTGCCGGGACGGGTGCTCTCCCCTTCGCAATATCTTGCGAATTTTTGAGTATTTAATGTGCGATAACGGCCAGAAGTAGAAGCGCGATGATATTTGTAATCTTAATCATCGGATTCACGGCTGGGCCAGCTGTATCCTTATAAGGATCGCCAACTGTATCGCCGGTTACTGAGGCCTTATGAGCTTCAGAGCCTTTGCCGCCGTGGTGACCATCTTCGATATATTTCTTGGCATTATCCCAAGCGCCGCCGCCGGCAGTCATGGACAGCGCAACGAATAGGCCTGTGACGATAACGCCGAGAAGCATAGCGCCGAGAGCCGAAACGGCCGCCGCGTTACCTGCTGTGAATTTCACCGCAAGGAACAAGACGATTGGCGCTAGGATTGGCAACATTGAAGGTTTGATCATTTCCTTGATCGCCGCGCCTGTCAGCAAATCAACAGCCTTGGCATAATTTGGACGTGATGTGCCCGCCATAATGCCTGGGTCTGCTTTAAACTGACGACGCACTTCCTCAACAATCGCAGCCGCTGCACGGCCAACAGATTGCATTGCCCATGCACCAAAGAGATAAGGCAGCATGCCGCCAATGAAGAGACCAACAATGACATAAGGATCGGTCAGGCTGAAGGTCAGCGTGCCGAGACCGTCAAAGAACGAGCCAGGTTTGGCGATAGACGCAAAATACTCAACATCTTTGTAATAGGCTGCAAAGAGCACAAGCGCGCCAAGGCCCGCAGAGGCAATCGCGTAACCTTTGGTCACAGCTTTTGTCGTATTCCCGACAGCATCGAGTGTGTCAGTTGTGTTGCGGACTTCTGAAGGCAATTCAGCCATCTCCGCAATACCGCCTGCATTATCCGTGACAGGACCAAATGCGTCGAGCGCGACAATCATACCCGCAACGCCGAGCATGGCTGTCACAGCAATCGCGATGCCGTAAAGACCTGCGAGGCTAAATGTTCCGATAATGCCGAAGACGATAATTAGAACAGGTATGGCCGTCGCTTCCATAGAGACTGCTAGGCCTTGGATAACATTTGTGCCGTGTCCTGATTCAGAGGCTTCTGCGACGGAGCGCACAGGCTTATATTTTGTACCTGTGTAATATTCCGTCACAACAACAATCGCGCCTGTAATTACAAGGCCGATAAGTGAGCAGATAAAGAGCGCTTGACCCGTGAGGCCCGTGTCAGCAACTTCGCCGAAGCCAATCATCTGATGCGTGACAATGCCGATTGCGATGGCCGATAAGACGCCTGTCGCAATGAGGCCTTTGTATAGCGCGCCCATGACATTGACGGACCCGCCGCCAAGCCGAACGAAAAATGTGCCGATGATGGATGTAACGATACAGACAGCGGCAATCGTCATTGGGTATAGAGCAAGCGAACCAACGGTTCCGAACATGATTGACCCGAGCACCATTGTCGCGGCGATGGTCACAACATAAGTTTCGAACAAATCCGCCGCCATACCTGCGCAATCCCCAACATTGTCGCCAACGTTGTCTGCGATTGTGGCAGGGTTACGTGGATCGTCTTCTGGAATGCCAGCTTCGACCTTACCAACTAAGTCGCCGCCAACATCAGCACCTTTGGTAAAGATACCGCCGCCAAGACGGGCAAAGACTGAGATAAGTGACGCACCAAGTGAAAGGCTTACAAGTCCGTCAATGACGCCGCGCGCATCGGCCTGCATTGGGCCTTTCAAAATCATATAATAGACTGCGAGACCCAGCAGGGCAAAACCTGCCACGAGCATGCCTGTGATTGCACCCGCTTTGAAAGCAACATTAAGGCCTTTGCCAAGGCTTTCGCGCGAAGCTTCCGTTGTCCGGACATTGGCCTGTACAGACACAAGCATGCCCACATAGCCTGCGATACCGGATAGAACCGCACCGATGACAAAACCGACGGGGGCGATTGCATTGCGGAAAAGGATAAAGAGTAAGACCGTGACAACAACGCCCACGATGGCGATCATTTTATATTGTTTGTTCAAATAGGCTTTCGCGCCTTCCTGAATCGCACCTGCGATTTCATTCATACGCTCATTGCCTGTCGATTCTTTCATCAAACTGGCACGGGCCCAAATCCCGTATAAAATCGCGAGCAAGCCCGCGGCGATAATTAGATAGAGTGTCATAACAACGTCTCTCC
>CAYWSI010000047.1:0-13446 GCA_964460585.1 uncultured Algimonas sp. | reverse complement strand
CATTTAACTAACTGATTTTATTTGATTTTTGTCCCTTATTAAGTTTTGTGCGAAGCTAGCTTTATTTTACACCCTCCGTACACGTCTATAAAATTCGTCCAATCAACCGCTCTGGCATTATAATTGCTTCTTTCCTCATAACATTAATAGAGGAGCATCGGACCATGTTTCACGTACACACAAAAAAACTCGCAGCCATTGCGATTGGACTAGGCTTAACCTTACTT
Organism: uncultured Algimonas sp.; assembly: GCA_964460585.1. GTDB lineage: Bacteria > Pseudomonadota > Alphaproteobacteria > Caulobacterales > Maricaulaceae > Litorimonas. Next base: position 13,219 of record CAYWSI010000047.1, on the reverse strand, counting down.
CCCGCAGCGAGTTTTGCGGCAGACCCAGTCACGCCTGCACAAACTGTCCCCGAGACACAAGCCAGCAGCCACATGTCCATCCAAGACATGCGCTATGAGACGAAAGAAAAAATCTCAGAGGTGCGCGCTTGGGCAAAAGACCAAAAAGCGCCGCAAGACATAAAGTATTTCATCGATGATATGGAAGCTGCGACGGATCGCCTTCAAGATGAAGTCGCGCCTGTCGGCAAATCTATAAAGTCATTTGCCGTCAAAAACATGCCGGGAAAGAGCCTCATACACCGCGCTGATCAATCCTTTACGGTTTTCGGCATCTTGCTGATGATGGCCCTCGTTTTTGTCTTTACGCTTATGAGTTTGTCGAACCCAGAATCGCGCCTAGGCGGACGTCACTAAAGGCGCAAATAGAATACGGCTAAGCCGATTAAGGGCGACCTTTTTCGCGCTTCGCCCAAACCTTATCCCAGACGATTCTGTCAGCTTTAAATGAGCCTATAAAATCGCGGTGCACTTTGCGCTCGGCTTCGCTCGGTAAAATTTCGAGCGGAGCTCCTCTTGGCTTTGCTGCTGGAAACCCGCTTTCATTTTCTGCGGTATCGGCTTTCGCATCGAGCCCCAGGCTCATCGCGCGCCCGCCGCTCAGCTCAAGATAAACCGCCGCCAATAATTCCGAGTCAATAATCGCGCCATGCTTATCGCGGGCGGAAAGCGAAATCCCGAACCGCTTACACAGCGCATCTAGCGAGGCTGGCGAGCCGGGATATTTTGCATGGGCCATCGCCAGCGTATCTTTAAACCGGCTCGCAGGGATCGGATCGCGGCCAGACCGAATGAGCTCCGCATTCACAAAGCCCATATCAAATTGTGCATTATGCGCGATTAAGGTGGAATCGCCGATGAACTCTAAAAACTCATCCGCCTTATCTTTGAACAGAGGTTTCCCGCGCAGAAATTCCGTCGTCAGTCCCGTGATTTGAACAACCTTATCCGGCACGTCGCGCTGCGGGTCGAGATAGCAATGAAACTGCCGACCCGTAGGCAGCAGGTCGATAACTTCCAAACAGCCAATCTCAGTAATCCGGTCCGCGCCCTTGGCGTCAAACCCTGTCGTCTCTGTATCAAAAACAATTTCGCGGTGGCCGTTCATAAAGCGAATCTAGCAGGTGATAAATTTAAGTCACCTGCCCAGATAAGAGCCTTTGTGGATGAGGCTCAGTCTAAAATCTGGCCTAAAATTTCTTTCACCCTGGCCCGCGCAGGCGCCATGCCCGCATCCGTCTCGACAATATAATCTGCGCGCTGACGTTTTTCCGCGTCGGGCATTTGTTTAGCTAGGATCATCTCAAACAAAGCTTCCGCCATGCCCTCTCGCGCCATAACGCGCTGACGTTGGACCTCGGCCGACGCCGTCACAACAACAACCGCATCGACGGATTTATCGCCGCCCGTTTCAAAGAGAAGTGGAATATCAAAGACAACGGCCTTCGCGCCGCTGGCCTTTGCTTCTTTCAAAAACTCGGCCCGCATGTCCCGGACCCAGGGATGAATAAAACTCTCAAGCACTTTTAAATTCAGCTTATCCTCCCGCATATGTTCGCCGAGCCGCTTGCGGTTGACCGCACCGTCAGAAATCACATCCGGAAAGACGGCCCGCAGAAGCGGAACAGCTCGCCCGCCTCTCGCATATAATTTATGGACAGCAGCATCGGCGTCAAAAACAGGGCAGCCTTCGTCCGCAAACATTTGTGCCGTCGTCGTTTTGCCCATGCCAATAGAGCCCGTCAGCCCAATAGTTTTCATCTCTGACCCGTCTTCAAAGCTTCAAATAATCGCTCTGTTGGATCTAAGGCTAAGGGCGGTGTTTTGCCGAAAAAGAGTTTAAAGCTTGGGCGGGCCTGTGCAATCAACATCTCCAGACCGCCAATCGTTTGCATGCCACTCGCCTTCGCTTGCCGCATGAGCGTGGTGCGGTGCGGCGTATAAACCAAATCATAAACGAAGCCGCCCGCCTGTCCATTTTCCAGAGAAATATCTAGTTTTGGTTTTCCACTCATCCCGGCTGAGGTTGCGTTTATAATGAGGTCTGCGCGAGACACAGCTTCCTGTCTTTGTGCCCAAGGCAGGGCGTATAAGTTCGGCACATCGACCTGACTCACAATATCTTCCGCCCTCGAATCCGTTCTGTTAATCACGCAAATTTCGCGCATGCCGAGTGACAGCAAGGTACCTAAAACAGCGCGGCTTGACCCGCCGGCGCCAACAACAAGCGCGAAACCGCTTTGCATCCGCTCCGCGCCAAATCTTGACAGGAGCGGCGCAGCAAATCCTTCCATATCCGTATTATGCGCCACGAGCCTGCCCTTTGATTTATAAAGGCAATTCGCAACGCCTAATCTTTGAGCCTCTTCTGTCGCAACATCTGCCGCCTTAAAAGCCGCAGCCTTTAAAGGCATAGTTACATTCACGCCAACAATTGATGTTTTCTTGAGCGAACGAAAAGCCTCGACTGCCTCTTTGGGGTCAACAGCAAATGGCACATAAGCACCTGCCAAACCCATTTCCTTCAGCCAATAATTATGCAGAACGGGCGAAAGCGAATGATGAATAGGCCAGCCGCAAACCCCCGCTAATTTTGGTACAGGGCGGCTCATGATTGGACGACGCCTCGACCGCGTAAATAATCAAGAATAGGGAGAAGATCGAGACCAAGGATAGCAAAAAAACCGCCTTCAACTTTTTCAAAAAGCTGCGCCCCCGGACCTTCAAAGCGGTATGCGCCTACAGTTTTCATCAGCGCCTCACCTTCGGCTGAAATATATTTATCTAGGAAGGCATCGGAAAATTCCCGCACCCATAATGTCGTACGGCTCATATGCCGCCAAACAGGCGCGCCATTTTCACAAATCACCACAGCTCCAATCAATTCATGTTTCTTGCCGCGCATAGATAAGAGGCGCGTGCGCACCTCATCCATATTTTTAGGCTTGTCAAACAGTTGATCTTGTCCGGCGTCATCTTTCATGACCATAATCTGATCTGCGCCAATGACAAAACCTGTTTCCTGAGCAGACACACGTAACGCTTTAGCCTCGGCCAAAGCATCAGCAATATCATGCAACCGCGTATTTTCCGCCAGCATCGCAGATTTAATCGCAGCCTCATCAACGGGACGAACCATGACTTCATAGTCAAGACCCGCCCCGTCTAAAATGTCGCGGCGAATAGCAGACCCACTTGCCAAAATAATCCGCCCGCTCACAATCTTATGACCTTGCGCCGCTCTTCTACCGGCCGCTCTTTATTATAGAGATTGATAACTTGCGCGGCTGTTTCTTCGATTGAGCGCCGCGTCACATCTATGACCTTAATGCCTTTTTTCAAAAACATACGTTTCGCATCTCTAATCTCAAGCCTGACTTGGTCTTTATCAATATAATCCGTTTGAAAATTTTGATTAAGGCCCGCCAAACGCTGCGCGCGAATTTGGACAAGCCTATCTGGAGAGGCCACAAGTCCGACAATAAAGGGTTTTTTATACGTGTCTAAAATCGCAGGTAACGGCGCACCGGGCACAAGTGGAATATTCCCAACCTTATAGCCTCGATTAGCAAGATACATACAGGTCGGCGTTTTAGATGTCCGAGAGACGCCTAATAAAATAATATCAGCCTCTGCCAAGCCCTGTACATTTTGGCCGTCATCATGCGCCATTGAAAAATCTAAAGCGGCAATCCGCGAATAATAAGCATCATCTAAATTACGTTGCGCGCCGACCTCATCTGTCATGGAAGCCCCGAGATAACGACCTAAAACGGAAAGGGTTGGATCTAAAATAGACACAGCCGGTATATTTCGGCGACGGCAAAAATCTTCAAGTCTGGCCCGCCGTTCTGAATTGACTAAAGTAAATAACACAACACCTGGCTTAGATTCAATTACATCTAATGTGCGTTCCAATTGATCTTCTGAACGTACCAAGGCGTGAAGATGTTCCAGTGCCGTTGCAGGTCTAAATTGTGCTGTAGAAGCTTTCATCATTGCAACCAAAGTTTCACCTGTCGAGTCAGAGACAAGATGAACATGAAAGTAAATCACGATATTCGGATTACGCTCTGACATGATAGATTTGTACAAACTCTCTATAATTAGGCGAACCGCCCCTGCCGCTCTTATGATTGTTTATACGGTTCTATCCACAACCAAAGCTTTTTTTACCCTATTGAGCCTAATAGCCTGCATAATCCTAGAAAATTCACAACAGACATCCACATTTTTTAAAATGATATCTTAACACTGTGAATCATAAGGATAAGATATATCCTCAATTTTATCCCAAAACTTATCCGCCATATATTTTATTGTTTTTATGGATAAATATTAGGTTTATTTAAAAACTAAGAGAAACATCCATCCTCAATAGGATTAGAATCCAGTTCCAATTTTTACCGTGGATATTAAATTTCCCTAACAAAAGGTAAATTCACCCACATTCTCACAGACTCTACATCCACTTCTCCTTTAAGATTCTTTTTAAAGAAATGAAGGGAAGGCTTGGATATGTGTGAGGGAAAGCCTAAAAGCAGACTGAAATTCAGGCTTAGCGAAATATAATGATGAAACTGCTCAATGTCTTAAAGGGTGAACGCACCGAGACCCCGCCTATATGGATGATGCGCCAAGCCGGGCGCCATCTTCCAGAATATCTGGAAATCCGAGCCACCTGTAAAAACTTCATCGATTTTTGTTTTACCCCCGAAAAGGCTGCGGAAGTCACGCTTCAGCCCATTCGGCGTTATGATATGGATGCGGCTATTCTCTTTGCAGATATATTGCTCATCCCAATTGGACTGGGCCGCAGCGTCGATTTCATCAAAGGCACAGGTCCGGTATTAGAGCCCATAGATGTTGAAGGTATTTCCAAATTGACCGTCAGCGGCGGAGCGGAGCGGATAAAGTCTGTCTTGGAGACAGTTGAACGTGTCCGTTCAGAGCTATCAAAAGACAAAGCGCTTATTGGCTTTGCAGGCGGGCCTTGGACGGTTGCGACCTATATGATTGAAGGGAAGGGCAGTCCGAATAAGGAAATTGCGAAACGCTTCGCTTATGAAAATCCGGAAGCGATGGCAGACCTTCTTGCTGCTTTAGTTGAGAGCACGGCGGAGTATTTAATCGGCCAAGCTAAGTCCGGCGCAAATGTGCTTAAGATTTTTGAAAGCTGGGCCGAAGGGCTCGCGCCAGATCTCTTTGATCGTGTTGTTATAAACCCAACCCGAGATATTATTTCTCGCGTGCGGGCGGCTGGGATTATGGTTCCGATTATAGGCTTTCCGCGCGGCGCTGGATTAAATGCTATTCGTTATGCCCATGAGACGGGAATTACGGGTATAGCCGCAGGGACACAAATGCCGCTCGATGATTACCGCGCTACCTTACCAGAGGGTATGTCGTTGCAAGGCAATCTTGATCCGCTCGCTTTGCGGATTGGCGGGACAACGCTTTATCGCAGCGTCGAAGCTGTTTTGCGCGACGCAGCGGGCGGGCCGCATATTTTCAATCTAGGACATGGCGTCACGCCAGATGTGAAGATTGAAAATGTGCAAGCGGTTGTAGATCATGTAAGGGGTAAGGAGCCGAATTATGTTTGATAGTCTCTATCCTTGGCTAAAAGCTTTTCATCTTATCGCTGTGATTTTCTGGATGGCGGGGCTACTCTATTTACCGCGGCTTTTTGTCTATCATTCTGTGGCGCAAGCGGGCGGAGAGCTCGAAGCGAAAATGGAAGAAGCGGAAGCTAAGCTCCTCCGTATCATCATGAACCCTGCGATGATGGTCGCTTTTATTTTAGGGATTATTCTTATCGGATATAATGCGGTAAGCGGCGGGGTTGCGATTTGGCTTTGGCTTAAAGTGGCCTTAGCCTTTTCATTGATTGGCTATCATGGATTTTTAGCGAAGACCCGCAAAGGCTTTTTAAACGGAGGCCGTCCAAAATCAGAAAAGTTTTTTCGCCGCATCAATGAAGTTCCAGCGCTGGTCACGATCGTAATTGTTATTCTGGCGATTGTTCAGCCGTTTTAAATTCGGCGCAGTCATCTATGCACCGAATTTATTTATAAACTTATTTTAAGCCGCTGTCTCAAATAAGACTTCCGGGTTCATCATGGTTTTGATTTCCAGAATATTATTATTTGGATCGGCGATGAAGAAAGTTTCTTGCTCATATTTATCACCTTTGAAACGGCGATAAGGCTCATCAATATAAGTTAGGCCCGCTTCGGCGATGCGGGCTTTAATGCCATCAAAATCTGATTGGTCGAGATGAATGCCAAAATGGGGGACTTTTACCGCACCCATATCGACGTCATGGCGTACATTTGGCATTTGCTCGTGACTTTGGTGAAGGGTGAGTTCATTCCCCCAAAAATTGACATCAACCCAGCGGCCTTCTTCGCCATTACCAAGGGTACAGCCGAGAATATCAGTGTAAAATTTGACGGTTGTTTTCAGATCGCCAGCAGGAATGGCGAGATGTAAAATTCCGGACATAAAAGCTCCAGTGCGGTTTTTAAGAGAGGTTGAATCTGTTAATTGACCTAATATGTGATTTTGAAGGGTGATATTCTGCAAAACCCCTTAATAATTGGAGTTTATTGGCAGATTCTGCTAATTTTAAGATATTAATTGCGAGTTTAGTCTTAAAAATGCCTCTGGTTCTGTCTTGACGCCTCATATTTTTTTCCGCATAGATAGATTTGGAAACTGGCCGTCCTGGCCTCACTATCATTTCCGTTCCATATTACTGGCAACATAACCGTAAAGCGCGAATTCGGTTACTAAACTCCTCCCACTTTAAAGACTCTCCTCTTATGACAAATCTACTTGAACAAGACCTCGACGAGATGACGGCTATCTCCTTAGATGATCTGAAAAAGCTTAAGCCAAAAGAGCTGATTAAATTTGCTGAAGAGGTTGGCGTTGAAAATGCGGCGTCTATGCGGAAGCAAGATATCTTTTTTGTCGTTCTGAAAGATCTCGCTGAAGATGATGTTAAAACAAATGGCTCTGGCGTTTTGGAAGTTCTTAAAGACGGTTTCGGATTTATGCGCGCGCCGGAAGCGAATTATCTACCCGGTCCCGATGATATTTATGTCGACCCAAATCTTATCCGTAAATATGGTTTAAAAACAGGCGATACAATTTCAGGCGAAATTTTGTCGCCGAAAGAAAATGAGCGCTATTTTGCACTCTCCGATGTGACTTCAATCAATTTCTCTACGACAGAGCAGGCGCGCAATAAGGTGCACTTCGACAATCTCACGCCGCTTTATCCAGATCAGCGCATGCAGATGGAAATTGAAGATCCATCACGCAAAGACCAATCGGGCCGTGTCATTGATATTGTTGCGCCAATCGGGAAAGGCCAGCGCGCCCTGATCGTGGCTCCGCCGCGGACAGGTAAAACGGTTCTGTTGCAAAATATCGCCCATTCTATCGAGGAAAACCATCCGGAATGTTATGTCCTTGTCCTTCTAATTGACGAGCGTCCAGAAGAAGTGACGGATATGCAGCGTAGCGTAAAGGGTGAGGTTGTTTCCTCCACCTTTGATGAGCCCGCCACGCGCCACGTACAGGTTGCCGAAATGGTCATTCAAAAGGCGAAGCGCCTGACAGAAAATGGCAAAGATGTTGTTATCTTGCTCGACTCTATCACCCGTTTGGGCCGCGCTTATAATACAGTCGTTCCAAGCTCAGGTAAGGTTTTAACCGGCGGTGTTGACGCCAATGCCTTGCAGCGCCCGAAGCGTTTCTTCGGCGCGGCGCGGAATATTGAAGAAGGCGGTTCGCTAACTATTATCGCAACAGCTTTGATCGATACGGGCTCGCGTATGGATGAAGTTATTTTCGAAGAATTTAAAGGCACGGGTAACAGCGAAATCGTCCTTGACCGGAAAGTCGCGGATAAACGCATCTTCCCAGCGATTGACGTGACGAAATCTGGGACGCGGAAAGAAGAATTATTAGTTGCGCCAGATGAGCTGCAAAAGACCTATGTGCTGCGCCGGATTTTAAATCCTATGGGCACGATGGACGCGATTGAATTCCTCCTCTCGAAACTCAAAGATAATAAATCGAATTCTGACTTCTTTGACAGCATGAACACTTAAGGTTATTTAATGAGCGGATTTTGGAGCCGCTCATGACTTATTTTCATAAGATTTGTATTTTTACTGCACTCGCGGCGTTGAGTGCATCTGCTTGTACAGGCGCGGATAGTCATGCCGATGATGCCGCGCAGTTAGCCGACCATACTCAAGATGCTCATGGGGCTCATAATGAAGAGGCCTCTGTCGATTATAGTCAATATGGCCATATGAGCGCGATTTACATCTGCGGAAATGATGAGCTGCAAACGACACATACTGACGTCGAGACGAAACTGGCCTATAAGGGTCAGAAGATCGATGTCGAGAGAACTGTCACTGTCATTGACAATGCTTTTGCGGGTGAGAGCTTCAAAGGTAAATTAAATGGCCAGTCGCTTTATTTTCGCGGTAGGGGCCATGATGTTTCCCTTAAGATCGGAGATGAGGTCATTAGCTGCGAGAAGATAAGCTGTATTCCGCTGGGCGGCCCGCACTAAGCGGCCTTAGGAGTCTGATTGCAATTCGGGCTGATTTATTTTTGAAAAGACAAATCCGCCAATCGCGCCCGCCAGCATTTGCAAACTAATCCCAAACCCATCACGCGCGCCTGCGATCATATGAATGTCGAAAAACGCCTCTTTCATTCCCAATAGCATGGTCAGCAAAGCAATTGCGCCTGCGGCTATATAAATGAGCGGACGGCCAAATTTTGCAATATGAAATACAAGCCCGCCAATAAGAAAGGCAATGGCAAGGGCGATACCAACAAATATAAAGTAGAGTGAGCCAAGATATTGCAGATCATAAAAGGTCATAGACAAGCGGTCTGCTAATCCGATGTCTGCACCTATCCCTTCAAGCCGCGCCAAGACATTTTGAGTTTGCAGGCCAATACCAATAAAAACTGTGGTCAGCACAGCCGCAAGCCAGCCGCCAATCCGTTTGAAAAATCCGCTCATGACGCTATGGGTAAAGGGGAATGCGGTAATAGGTCAAGGGAGCCGAGAATGCGATTTGCAAAATTTGGACTAGGCATGGCCGCAGCTCTGAGCCTCTTATCGGCTTGCCAAGAACCTCAGACAGCACCTGAATTGCCGGAGCGCCAATCGTCAGAGTTTAATGTAACGGAGATTTTCGCTGGATTATCAAACCCGTGGTCGGTTGCGGAACTGCCAGACGGTGGATTTCTTATTACCGAGAAATCCAGAAAGCTTTTACATTTTGCGGCGGACGGGAGCCGCAGTGAAATCACCGGGCTATCGGATGATATATATGTCAAAGGGCAGGGTGGTTTGCTAGATATTGTTTTGGCGCCCGATTTTACCGCGACCCAAGAGGTCTATCTCTCATATTCTTATGGGACTGACGACGCCAACGGCACGGCTTTGTTGCGCGCAAAGCTGATAGGTGGGGCTCTTCAAAATAAAACCATCATCTTCCGCGCCAGCCCGCCTAAAGCCGCCGCTTCGCATTTCGGCGGGAAGATACTCTTTCTTCCCGATGAGACTTTAATCCTGACCTTGGGCGATGGCTTTGCTTACCGCGAAGACGCGCAGAAGGCGGATACGCATTTGGGTAAGCTTGTGCGGCTGACCCGCGACGGCAGCGTACCGGCAGATAATCCCTTTCTAGGTCAGTCCAAATTTGGACGAGAGTTTAAGCCGCAAATCTATTCGCTGGGTCACCGCAATGTGCAGGGCCTCGCCATGGATTCCGAGACAGGCGCGCTCTGGCAGCATGAGCATGGCCCGCGCGGCGGGGATGAGCTGAACTTGTTGCAGGCGGGCGCAAATTACGGCTGGCCCCTTGCGACTAAAGGCCGCGATTACCAAGGCGCGCGTATCTCGCCCTATGAAAGTTTCAAAGGCACGAAAGACCCCATTCACAGCTGGGTGCCGTCTATCGCCCCCTCAGGTCTTGTGATTTATCGCGGGGCCATGTTCCCAGGTTGGAACGGTGATGCCCTCATTGGCGGTCTGGCCAGCCGCGATTTGCGGCGCGTGGATTTGGAGAACGGCAACAGCGTCGGTGAAGAAGATTTGCTCTCTGATCTGAATCTTCGCATCCGAGATGTCCGCCTCGCAACAGATGGCGCGATTTTGCTGCTCGTAGAAGACGGGGCCAATGGGCGGCTTTTAAGGGTAACGCCTCATTAACCATATTGTTGTTGCGACTGATTTGCAAAGTTATTGACAATCATTCGCATTTAGCCTATATAAGTGTCATGATCCATTGCGTTTGCAATAATATCAATACGGCCAAGGTCGATGCCGCTGCGGCAAGCGGCGCGGAAACTGCTGCCTGTGTCCAGCGCGCTTGTGGAACCAAGTTCAATTGCGGGCAATGCCGCGTGGATATTGAGGCTCGCCTGTACGAATGGCGCGTGGCCAATCCTGCCTTAGAAGCCGCCGAATAATTCAAAACTTCGCTTTTTTCTGCACATGATTTGCAAGCGCGAAGATTTTTGCGCGAATGATTTTCACCCGCAGGGATTTTGATTGACGCTTTCCATCAACGACGTCAGGACCACATTAAAAGATGATTCCTAATCTAAATTGAGGGCAAAGACATGCGCGGCGATAAGAAAACCATTGACTGGCTCAATAAAGCTTTAAAGGCGGAGCTTACCGCGATTAATCAATATTTCCTCCACTCGCGCATGCTCAAAGATTGGGGCGTGAGCAAGCTAGCGAAAAAGGAATATGAGGAATCCATTGAGGAAATGAACCACGCCGATACAATTATCGAGCGGATTTTATTCTTGGGCGGATTACCCAATCTCCAGGACCTCGGAAAATTATATATTGGCGAGACGGTCGAAGAAATTTTGCAATGCGATATGAAACTCGAAGACATCGCCGTGCCTATGTACCGCGACGCGGTCACCCATTGTGAAAAGGTCCGCGATTACGGCACGCGAGATATTCTGCAAGCCATCCTGATTGAGGAAGAAAATCATGTCGATTTTCTGGAGACCCAATTTGATCTCATCAAACAAATGGGCATTCAGAATTATATTCAACTCCAAAGCGGGTCTGCAGAGGACGGTGAGGGCTAACCCAGCTTAAAGGCGGGGAGGCTTGACAGCAATGTGATGAGGTGGTGGCATTATCTTAACGCCTCACCAAGTTTTTCCAATTATGAGACGTTTCTGTGAAACGCTTTCTCTTTATAATCGGCTCAGCCCTTCTGCTATCGGCCTGCGGCTCTGCGCCAACGGTTGATGCGCCCACGGCGATATCGCCAAATAATAATGCAGCGGTAGGCGGCATCGCTCTGCGCGATAGCGTTATTTATTCTCAAAAGGATGCGCGCTGGGCTTCGGACAAGCTTGGAAATACCAGTGATACTATGGGCGGGGAGGGATGCCTTGTTACCGCGACCTCTATGGCGCTCACAAACCTTGGTTTTCAAACCAACCCCAAAGATCTCAATCAGCGCCTGACGAAAACAAAAAGCTACACACCACAAGGTTGGTTGATCTGGGACGGGATTCGCCGCGTGACGGATGGCCGCGCCGTGGCAACATATTATGATAAGGTCGACGCCCCGACGATTGATAGCTGCCTTAGAGGTGGCGAATATCCGATGGTGCAATTCTATCTCCCCAATGGCCGCTCGCATTGGTCTATGATTGTGAAACATGATGCGCGAGGTTATCATATGCGCGATCCGCTACGTGTTAGCGAAAAACCGCTTATCTTCCCGGCAGGCGTCAAAGGCTACCGCGCCCTGCGTTGCATTGGTCTCGCCGAGGCGTGATTGTCTCATTGGTTTTACTCGTCATTCCATTTGCCATTGTTGGCTTTTGGACAAAACGCCCCGTCATCGCTCTTATTCTTGCAACCGTATTGGCGGTTTTGCTTTTAGCGATTCCGAGCATTATTCAGTTTTTTCAGGACATCGTCGCTTATAGCAGCGACGACCCACAGCTTATGGCGGACCTTATAAGTCGGGTTTTAATAAGCCGAGTTCTGGTCAGCCTAATACTGGTAATGTTTATTATTTTTCCCTTGCTGTTTATTTTTCAAATTCTCATGCGCCGCCGTAGAAAAAAAGACAACGAAGCCTGAGGCGAGTTTGAAAACCTGCAAAGAAAATTACGAAAGTTCTTGATTTGTTCTATTTTCTCTGATTGTAAGAGAGTCTCCGAAACAGGTTGAGTTCCAGATGGTTGCCCGCATCACGACAGTTGCATTTGAAGGTACAGAAGCCCGCCGCGTGGATGTGCAGGTCCAAGTGACCTCTGGCGGGAAGCAAATTTTCAATGTTGTTGGCCTCGCGGACAAATCTGTTTCTGAGGCGCGAGATCGCGTGCGGGCCGCCTTTGTCTCATTGGGCCTGCATCTGCCGGGTAAGCGGATTACGATAAATTTGGCGCCCGCAGACCTGCCCAAAGAGGGCGCGCATTATGATCTTCCCATTGCGATAGGTTTATTGGCCGCGATTGGGGCCATACCTGCCGACGCGATTGCAGGCTTTGCTGCCATTGGCGAGCTGAGCTTGGACGGAACAATTTGCGCGGTGCCGGGCGCGCTACCTGCTGCGGTGATGGCCAATACGCATGATCTCGGATTGATTTGCCCCGAGCCCAATGGGGCAGAAGCGGCGTGGGCAGGGGATCTCCCTCTGCTCGCGCCGCAGTCATTGGTGCAACTCATCAATCATTTTAAAGGCACGCAAGTTCTGCCGCGCCCCGTGGCGGGTCAAATGTTGGAACCTGCCAGTCCGCTTGATATGCGCGATGTGCGCGGACAAGAAACGGCCAAGCGCGCCCTCGAAGTGGCGGCAGCAGGCGGTCATAATCTCCTCATGGTGGGTCCGCCGGGCTCAGGAAAATCTATGCTCGCCGCGCGTATGCCGGGTCTTTTGCCGCCGCTGGCCGCCAATGAATTGCTCGATGTCTCTATGGTGCATTCTGTCGCGGGACTGCTGCATAAGGGGGAGCTCTCCCGCGCGCGGCCTTTCCGCTCCCCGCATCATTCTGCGAGCATGGCGGCGATGGTTGGCGGCGGGGCGAAAGCCAAGCCGGGTGAGGCGTCACTGGCTCATCGAGGTGTTTTATTTTTGGATGA
>CAYWSI010000046.1:0-13738 GCA_964460585.1 uncultured Algimonas sp. | reverse complement strand
CGCCTCCTCCGCCGGAGAAACCACCGCCGCCTGAAAAACTTCGTCCTGAAGACGAGCCGCTGCTACTGGTTTGCACAGGCCTTGCCGAGGCCACGCCAGAGGAGAGCGCTTTGACCATATCCCGGTTCATACTGCCAATGCCGCCGCGTCCGAAACCTCCGACGCGATAGTTATTATAATAGCTGGGTCGATAGTTTTCTGCGGCCACCGGTAGGGTTTTTTCAAAATGCTCTGTCCAAGGCTCTTCCACATCTAAGGCGACGGCATAGGGCAGAAAGGCCTCATAACGGGCCTCTGTCATCGCGGGCACGCGGTCCGTTCCGATTTCGGCAGAGTTCAAACGCAATTTTTCGGCTGTCTCCAGATAGAGCTTAAACCCTTCAATTTCCGATCTGAGTTTCGCGCCTTTTTTGGTTGGAGCTGGCATTAAAAAGAGAAAGAGGAGATTGATCGCAATTAAGCCGGCGACAAGGCCCCAGAAAAATAGAGAGCCGGGCGTTAGAAATAATCCAAACACCGCCATAAATCCGGCAAAGGTTAAAACTACGCCGGCTAAAATATAGCCCCCATTCCGCTTGTGATAGGGCTCTGAATAGAGCGAGTGTAAATGTCGTCGGAAGGTGAGGGTTGCCTGATGAAACCGGCGGTTGGGTTTGTTTTTCCTCAGGATGATTTCGGGTTTAGAGGAATTAAAAAGGGCGGCAAAGAGAAGGCTCTCTTCAGGGTTTAAGAGGGCCTCACTATAATTGTGCGGCGGCATTTTTGTCAGGATTGTTTCTTTTTTGGTGACGTCAATTTTCAAGCGGCTTTTTATCGCCAGACTTAAAAGCGTTGAAATTAAAGCCTCATCTCTAATCATGCCTTTTTCTAAAATCCATTTTGCTGCGGCCGCTGAATATCCTTTGGGCGCTTCATATCGGGCAAAGACGGGCGGCTTTACGGGGTCACGGCCAACCTTAGACCAGTTTAGAAAATAAAACCCCGAGACCACCAGAGTTAAAAGGCTAAGGCCAAAAACGGCCCCATTCGCCCGCCACCATTTCGCCCAGAGCTGCGCGCTGGAGGGGGCATTGAAAACGCCTTTCTCCACACCCACAGCGAGGGTCACCGCTTCGCGCGGCGATAAGGGTTTATTGGCAGAAAATTCAATTATATTGCCTGCCGCCTTGACGGTCACATCATTGCCTGTTTGACCGTAAGCGCCGCTATAGGCGGCGACTTGCTTAGCACTGGCGCCTTCTGGCAGAATGATGCGGCCCGTGAGGGTTTGGACAGGCATATCCCAATATTCGCCCCAAATATTCCACCTCAACTCGTCTAAATCATCATAACGAATGAGCCAGTCTTCGGAGCCGTATTCTAACACATAGCGCTGGACGCCTTCCTTTAGGAAGACGTCTGCCCGTCCAAGCCGCCAGAGCATGGTTCCGTTATTTGTTTGTCTTGTGACAGTTTCCGTCTGCCCATTCCGCGTGGCAAGGATGAGGGTATAAGCTTTGCGATGCGTGACATTGCCCTCTCGAACTTTGGTCGGGAGCTCGCGAAAAATCCCGCGTTTAGGCTCGCCTCTGGGCTTCACATAATCTAGCTCTTCGCGGATTTTCAGATCTCCCGCTTTGTCAATGTGGACCGTGATATCAGCGCGGGCTATATATTCACTCGTTTGAGCCTGCGCGCTTCCCCATGCCCAAAGGCAAAGGGAAATTAGCAGCGTCCAAACCCCTGATATGCGCATTAGTCGAAACTCACATCAGGCACGGCGCGGTCCGCAGGTTCAATTTCGAAAAAGGGTTGCGCGCGAAACCCGAAAGGCCCCGCCACAAAATTCGACGGCACGCTTTTGACCTTAATGTTGAGCTCCCGCACAGCCCCATTGTAAAAGCGGCGCGCCATTTCAATTTTATCTTCCGTGTCTGTGAGTTTTTCTTGTAAATCCAAAAAATTCTCATTGGATTTTAATTCAGGATAATCTTCTTTTAAGGCTAATAAGCGCGGCGTTTGAGCGGCGACATTATATTCTGCGGCGCCTCGCTGCCCGACATTGCCGCCCGCTGATAGCGCCGCATTGCGCGCTGCAATCACGTCTTGAAACACGCCGCGTTCATGGGCCGCATACCCTTTGACTACGTCAACGAGACGCGGGATTAAATCAGAGCGCCGTTTCAGCTGGACTTCAATATCGGACCATCCATTCTCGACTAAGGTCCGTTTCTCGACGAGCTTATTATATATTAGAATAATCCCGACGATTAACGCGGCGAGAACAATAAGAATAATTATGAGACCAGACATATCTCTGGCATAATGCGAGACGGCTAAGCTTTGCAACCCTTTCGGCGATAGGCCTGCCGAATGGCGAGCCGTTCATCGCGCAATTTTATGTCGTCGCGCGTCCGCGGACGTCCTGCCCAAGGTGAGCCGGATACATGCTCGAGCTCTTCAAAATTCCGCTGGGTATAGTCATCGCGGGCTCGGGAGGCTGCGTTATTTTGCGCGCTGATAAGGCCGCGTAAATCGGCGCATTCTGATTGCAGATAATCCTCAGGCGAGGCTGTTGCGCAAGCCGCCAAAAGCGCTGCGCAGCCGAAGCCAAGATAGAGAGACATAAGAGTTTTCATCATAGGGCTTTTAGAAACCCTTTCACTCGGCTAGGTCAAGTTTGAAAGCGGCAGGAGAGCGTCTTGAAAAGAAATATTTTAATCACCGGGGCTTCTGCGGGGCTAGGCGCGGCATTAGCCCGAGAATATGCGCAGCGTGGGTGGGATCTTGTCCTTGTCGCGCGCAGAGAAGATCGTTTGCAAGCCCTTGCCGCGGAGCTGAACCAAGCACATGGCACGCAAAGCCAAATCATTGCGGCTGACCTCTTCTCTGAAACGGCCGTGCCGGATTTAATGCGCGCCTTAAACGGCGTACAAATTGATGGGCTAATCAATAATGCAGGCTATGGCCATCCGGGCACATTTTTAGCGAGTGAGTGGGAAGATCACCGCAAGTTTAATCATCTTATGAGTGTTGTGCCGGTTGAGCTGACCCGCGCGCTTTTACCAGGGATGGTCGACCGCGGCTTTGGGCGCATCATGCAAGTCGCCAGTCTCGCGGGCCATATGCCGGGCTCGCGCGGCCATACGCTCTATGCCGCTGTAAAATCATATCTCATAAAATTCTCCGAAAGCCTAAATGCCGAGTTACAGGGTAGGGGCGTCCATGTCTCCGCGCTGTGTCCGGGTTTTGTTTTAACGGAATTTCATGATGTGAACGGAACGCGGGAAGGCATAAATAGGCTGCCGGGGTTCATGGTGATGGACGCTGATATTTGTGCGGGATTAGCTGTTGATGCGCTAGAGGCGAATAAAGCCGTCTTTATCTCGGGCCGGGTCAACCGCTTCCTTGCGCGGCTAAACCGCTGGATGCCTTGGCTGGGCCGCAAAGTCATGAATTCCGGATCAAGCAAATATAGAAAGATAGATTAATGCCGAAGATTAAAAGCGACCCGCGCTGTTTCGTTGCGCTTGACCTGCCCAGTGTCAATGAGGCGGAAGCTATGGTCGAGGTCTTAGGCGATGCGGTGGACAGCTATAAAATCGGACTACAGCTTCTGCCTATCGGCGGCGTTGAATTTGGGCAGCGGTTAAAGGCTATGGGGAAAAATGTCTTCTATGATTTTAAATTTCACGACATTGGCGCGACAGTCGAGAAAGCTACGCGCTCGATAGCGGGATTGCAGGCCGATTTATTGACGGTCCATGCGCGCCCAGATGTGATGCGCGCCGCTGTAAAGGGGCGAGGGACGTCGCCTTTGAAAATTCTTGGCGTGACGGTCCTGACCTCGCTTGACCAAGATGCGCTTAAAGCCATCGGTTATAATGATAATGCTGAGAGCTTGGTGATGCGGCGGGTCGAGCAGGCGCTTGAAGCCGGCATTGACGGGGTTGTGTCCTCGCCTTTAGAGGCGGCGGCTATTCGCGCCTTTGTGCCCGAACATTTTCTGGTGGTCACCCCCGGCGTGCGGCCAAAGGGTGCGGATGTGGGGGACCAAATCAGAGTTGCTACGCCTGCCAGCGCTTTGAAATCTGGGGCAACACATCTTGTGATTGGCCGTCCGATTACACAAGCCAAAGACCCGCGAGCTGCCGCGCAGCGTATTGCCGCAGAGATGTCATGGGATTGAGTTAGGGGCGTGAGTTTAAGGCAATAAAAAACCCGCCCTCGAAAGAGCGGGTTTATCAAAATCTTTTAGACCTTAACCGCAGCGTGGACGGAAAGACCGTGTTCCGAAATCGCCATAGCGTGAAAAATGTTTCACTGTGTGACAAGGTGACGTGTAAGGCACGGCAACAGGTACTGGATAACGGACATAAACAACTGGACGAACAACGCGGTAATAGGTCGTTTGCGGAACAGGTTTCACGACATTGTAGCAGCCGAGAACAGTGCCTTCGCCGCTGCCGTGAACATTCACAGGGCAGTTCGTGGCTTGCAATCTCTCATTCACGCCGAGACCAGGCACAGAGACAGGTGAGCCTGAGAAGCTAAATGTATTCGTGTCTGAATATGTTTCGCTAATAGAACCTGTTCCGTAAGTGCGATCCGCTTCGAAAGAGCTTAATGTTGGCACAAACTGCGACGCAGAAGAATATTGGCCCGCAGAGGAAAGACCTGTCCAGCTTGATTGACCACAATATAGACCATTCCCGCAATTAGCAGATGCTACGCTTGCGAGAGATAAAGTCGCGGCAGTTGCAGCGACAGCTTTAAAAATTCGGGAAACCATAACCCACCTCATTATATTAATTGCGCGGCAAAATAGCGCTTCTAAGTGTTGTCTAGCAATTGGCGTGCCAAGAAGCCGAATCGATTCCCGTCAGACGCGAATTTATCTCGGCTCCGTTTTGAAAAGCCCTATCTCTTATTTACTGAGAGACAGGGCTTCACCCACGCGCCTAAGGCTGTGTTTAACGTTTATTGTACCCAGCGACCTGGTACGCTTTGACCATACTGGCCGACATTTGCGTGATGTCCTGCATGAGCACCGACAGCTTGGCAGACATGCGGAACAGCGACAGGTACTGGCACTGGGACGCTGACAACAGGGTTGACGGCGCGGCGCGGCAATTGACGCTTACAGATGACCTGTGTGGCAACTGTGCTACCGAAACTTGTCGGTCCAGAGACCTTTTCCCAATATGATCCATCTGGAGCAACTGATGACCCATAAGTCCCAGCTAAAGGTCCAGATTGTTGTAAGACAGGTGTGCCAGGCTGACCAAAGCTTGGTCCGCTGCGTGTAGGCGCAAGGCTAAGGCCTTGAGTGTTTGTTAGGCCAGGTGCGCGCAACTGCTGTGCAGGCGCAGATGCGCCGTGATTGAATTGCGGAGCCGCTTGTCCACCAATAAATGTACCCGGCAGATTAACACCATAGGCGGCTTGCGGGTTGAATGTTCCGGGAAGGTTTACACCTCCATAGGCCACAGATGGCTGTGCTGTGAAGCCTAATCGCGGCGCTGTGCCTGTTCCAGGAACAACGACATCTTGCGGACGTGTGCGGCCGCTATCTAGAACTTGTTGCGCTGCTGCTGGATCGCGGACAACTTTTGATGTCGGCAAATAAGCAATGCCTGGAACAAGAGAGGCGTCGCCATATGTGCGCGGTGCGAATTTCGACGCATCATATCCGCCGCCTGTTTGAACGACGACAGGTGCAGTCGGGGCCTGAAAAACAGGCGCTGTTATAGGCGCATTAAGTTCGATTTGAACGGGAACGCCCGCATTTTGACGACAATATGTTGTGCTGCTCGGATGACATCCACCTGTAAATCCAGACGGCGCATCAGATAAAGACGCTGTTGGTCCAAGACCGTGAATACGTGTGATTGAAACATTTGGTGCGCGCTGGAAACTCACAGAACGCAAATGCCCTAAAGGATTTTCATTGCGAATTGTCATTGGTCCAAATTGCGGCGCATAGCTTGGTAAAACTTGAACAGGCGTTGTGCAGTTTCCGCTCGCGCAATTTCCGCCAGCAAAAGCTGGGGCCGCTAAAAGGCCAGTAGACAAAGTACCCAAAAGGATTTTCGAAATTAATTTGGTCGGCATGTGCCACTCCCACGTCACAAGGGCGGGAGAGGATTCTCCGCACCGGTAAAAAAAATCTGATCCGGTGTTGTTCCGCGGTTTTACTTAAAAGTCATAAGCAATACCGCCGCGCTCCCAATCGCCATAGCGTGTGGGTTCGACACCTTTCGGTCCGCCTTTTTCCGGTTCGAGGGATGCAGACTTGCCATTTTTCTCACGGCGCGCTTCTGCTTCAGCTAAGGCCCGCTTTGCAGCGGGGCTCAGAACTTTTGTCGGAGTCATAGCCGTATCATCTGTTGGTTCGCTCATAGCGAGACAACATATGGGCCGGACCCCATCCCGTCAAACGCGCAAATTGCCGCCCGATAGAGAAAGTCCTACAATAACAGCGATAAGATTCAGTGAATCCCGCGTTTCCAAAATATTTACCATATTTTTTCTGATATTTCGTGTTTTGAACCTCTCTCCAGACCAACAAGTTTCGCAAATATCTCGCCTTTCTGGCTGACATCCCTTATGCGCCGCTTATGAGTGACCCTGATCCTATCTCCCGCCAATCTGGCAAAGCCCAGCGCGATACGAAATTGCCAGATTCTGTTAAAGCGCGGCGCTGCGCGGCGCTAGCGGTTATGGATGTGAGCGCTAATGGCACCGCGTTAGAGCTCGCTTTGGCCGCGACTGAGGATTATGCGGGATTGGAGCCGCGCGACCGCGCCTTTGCCCGTGCCATAGCCGCGACGGTTTTTCGCCGCTCTGGCCAAATTAAAGCGGTCCTCAAACCTTTCGTTCGAAAAGCGCCGACCGCGCCCGTTAAAGCGGTTTTACAAACCGCCGTCGCCCAAATCGTCTTTATGGATGTCCCGCCTCATGCTGCTGTGAGTGAGAGCGTGGATGTGTTGAAGTCGCGTAAGAGCACGCAAGGTTTTGCTAATTTCGCCAATGCTGTTTTGCGCAAAGTCGTGGATGAAGGTAAAAAAACAGCGGCAACCACGCCGCCTAAGGCCAATATTCCGGGGTGGATACGCGGGGAATGGGAACGCAGCTATGGTAAAGTCCCCATGACAAAAATCGCCGTACAATTGATTAAAGACCCAGGTTTGGATTTGACGGTAGCAAAAAATAGAGAAGATTTGGCGGCGGCGACTGGCGGGACGCCCGTTGGACAGCAGAGCCTACGCCTAAAATCTATAGGAGATGTGACGGCTCTGCCGGGGTTTAAAGACGGCAATTGGTGGGCTCAAGACCTTGCTGCGGCGCAGCCCGCCCAGATTCTGATGCGCCAATTTGAAAGTGTCAAAAATGTCCGGACATTAGATATGTGTGCGGCACCTGGGGGCAAAACCTTGCAATTGGCCGCCGCCGGTATGGATGTAACAGCGGTTGATAAATCAGGCGGACGTCTCAAACGGCTACATGATAATCTGGCGCGAACAGGCTTAAGCGCCACCATTGTCCAAAAAGATGTTTTAGAGTTTGAGGCAGAGCCTTTTCCCGCTGTGCTTTTAGATGCGCCGTGCTCCGCCACAGGGACATTTCGGCGTCATCCTGATGTGCTGCATAACCGGAGCCCTAAATCCGTTGCTGATCTCGTGCGTTTGCAAGATAAGCTTTTGCCTAAAGCGGCGAGCTTGACGGCCCCGGGCGGCGTCTTGGTCTATGCTGTCTGTTCCTTACAGCCAGATGAAGGCCTGCCGCGTGTTTTGAAATTTCTTGAAAATGTGCCCGATTTTCGCCTTATTCCGATTTTATCCCTCCCCGGTCTGGATTTGCCGTTTGAACGTTTTGAGGGCGGTATGGTTCGGACATTGCCGTGTGACATGCCGAAATCAGGCGGGTTAGATGGGTTTTTTATAGCGGCATTTCGCCGCAAAAACTGACATTTATCAGCTTTTTGACTGATAAATAGGGGTCACGGTAATAGGCCGTTAACCTCAATATGGTCCAAGCTTTGCACGACCTGCGGTCAGATGTATCAAAATGGGAGGCTCATATGAGCACGACAAGACTTCTCCGGGCCGGATTAATCGCCTCAGTTGGCGTTGCCGGATTAACATTCACTGCTCAAGCGCAGAGTCGCTATGGCAATATTTATGATTATGAAAGCGGCCAGAATTGTGGTCAGGCATGTACGCCTGCTGCGCCTGTCGGGACACAAGCGCCGACACGTTATGGTGCGCCAGCTGTCGCAGCGCCTGTTTACAACCCTGCGCCTGTTTATGCTCCGCAGCCAGCGACAGTATATACCGCGCCTGTGCAGTCCTACTCAGCTGGGTCAGCAACGACATATTCAGCGCCTGTGCAATCCTACTCAAACACAGTTCAATCTGCGCCTGCAAGCTGCCCTGCGGGTACGACAGCGCAGCCTGATGGGACGTGTCTGCAAGGGTCAAGCTCTTCATATTCTTCTGGAACGACTTACTCTGGTGGGTCAGCTCAGACATATTCCGCACCAACGACGACTTTGCCGCCTGTAAATTGTCCTGCTGGTACAACAGCTCAGTCTGATGGAACGTGTATGCAGACGGGTACAAGCTCTTACTCTTCCGGTACATCTTACTCGACGACAAGTGAGCCGTCCTATTCATCCAGTACGTCTTATTCAACAGGGTCTTTGCCTGCGGATTGCCCAGCGGGTACTACGGCTCAACCTGATGGAACCTGTCTACAGGGCGGATCAAGCGCTTTCACGGGTTCATCTGTAGAAATTTACACAGGTGATGCGTCATCTACGACAACAACAACGCCGTCTTATGGATATACTAGCGACGGATCATATGGTTCATCAGATTATCTGCCAATTCGCAAGTAACCCAAATTACTTGGTTAAAAATTCAACCTGCTTCCCATTGGGAGGCAGGTTTTTTTGTGCATTAAACCGCCAGTTTTCTAAAGCGTTCGCCGCCTTGCGAGTCCGCTTGTAACCCGTTAAGTAGTTAACATGAAAGATAAAGTCCTTATTTCCCCCTCTATTCTCTCCGCTGATTTTGCAGCGCTAGGGAAAGCAGTTGCCGATATAGATGCGGCGGGGGCTGACATGATCCATATTGATGTGATGGACGGGCATTATGTACCTAATCTGACGATTGGTCCAAATGTTGTGAAGGCTTTAAGACCGCATTCTAAAAAACCCTTTGATGTCCATTTGATGATTTCGCCAACGGATATTCTCGTGCCTATGTTTATCGAGGCGGGCGCGGATTATATTACGGTTCATCCCGATGCGGGACCGCATTTGCACCGCACGTTGCAGTCCATTCGGGCCGCAGGGGTGAAAGCGGGTATTGTGTTAAATCCCGGCGCGCCTGTGGAGCAGGTCGATCCCGTTATTGATCTGTGTGATCAGATTATGATTATGAGCGTCAATCCAGGATTTGGTGGTCAGTCCTTTATTTCCTCACAGCTCGAAAAAATTGCCGCTGTCCGCACGAAAATTGACGCGCATATTGCCGCGGGCGGCCAAGATATTTTATTGCAAGTTGATGGCGGGGTAAACCCGGTCACGGCTAAAGCCTGTATAGAGGCAGGGGCGACATCACTCGTTGCGGGGTCAGCGGTGTTTAAGGGCCCCGGAACTTATGCAGAAAATATTGCGGCTCTGCGTGGCGGCTCTGCGGCAAAGGCTGCCTGACAGAGTTTATGAGGAAGTCCAATCATCCTTCGACGATCTCGCGTGTTCGCACGCCGAAGACGGCGTTAATCGCGGCGGCGCAATATGTAGGCCGAATTTTACCGCAGCGTCCTAAAGCCCGCTTACCCAGCCGTCCGGAATTGCCATTTCATGCGGCGCAATCCTCTTTGGTTTTAGGGGATGCGAAAAAAGCGGACGCCTTGCTTGCAGGCCAGTTTCATTTTTCAGGCCAGTTGCTTGATGTCGCGCCTTGGACGACGCCCGCACCTTCGCGCCGTTTTGCTGGATGGTTGCATGAATTTGACTGGATGCAAGATTTAGTTGCGGGCGGCAGCGAAGCGCATCACGCCAAAGCGCGAGTCTATGTTGATGATTGGATAGAGGTTTACGGCAGGGGAAATGCGTTTGCGTTTGACCCCGCCCGGTTGTCGCGTCGTTTGTTTAATTGGTTGTCGCTGTGGTCTCTTACACTCTCTGCGCCTGGAATGGAAGGCCTTGATATGGGTTTGGGCGCGAAAGCCCAAGTCTTGGAGCGACGGCGGGTGAGTATTGTGCGCCAGCTAACAACCTTGCGGGGGTCTATAAAAACTGTGCCGCAGGGACTACCGCGGCTCACAGCAGGCTGTGCCTTAGCGCTGGGCGGCGCACGCATAGCAGATGGAAAGCCCCAATTTTTAGAGCGAGGGTTGGATCTATTAGATAGTGAACTGCCTGTGCAAATCTTACCTGACGGCGGGCATATTAGCCGTTCACCAGAGGTCACGGCAGAAGCCCTTGGTCAGCTTTTAACATTAGATACAATTTTGGCCAGCCGCGGGTTGGAAGGCTCTCGTGAATTATCGCGCGCCATCGACCGCTTGGGCCCCATGGTGGCTTTTTTCCGCCGTTCTGGCGGGGAGCTTGCGCCATTTCACGGTGGCGGCGAGATTGACAGCAAAAAAATAAGTGACCTCATAAAGGCCGCGCCTGGGAGCCCTAAAGCTTTTGGATATGGACCACATATTGGATTTCAACGGCTCGAATCCGGCGGCACGGTTCTCCTTATTGATACGGGTGAAGCGCCGCCGCGGCCCTTTGATACGCAGGCACATCTTGCCCCACTCGCCTTTGATTTATCAACAGAAGAAGGTCCATTAATTACGAGCTGCGGATTTAATTCTGAGCAACCAGAGAATTGGGCACGTCCTATTCGTGCTGCGGCGGCGCATTCGACTTTGGTGTTAGATAATCGCTCGCCGGGCCGCTTACTGAAAAGCGACTGGAAGCGCCGTGTTGTCGGCGATGTCGTCGATTGTGTGGCAGGCCCCGTGAAAGCCACCCGCAAGGAGCAAGAGGCAGGCAAGTGGCTTGAAAGTTATCATGAGGGCTATTTGGGGGATTATGGCCTCTCTCATCGTCGCCGCTTATTCATGCCGCCGGATGGACACGATGTGCGCGGGGAAGATAGTTTATATTCGCCTATGGGCTTTATTCCTTTTCGCCGCGACGAAGTGCCTTTTGCCATTCGCTTTCATGTTCACCCCAAGGTCCGCGTGAGCTTATCTCAAGATAATGCCTCTGCTTTATTAATTGTTGACGGACGAGCAGGTTGGCGGTTCCGTACGGATGGGGGGCAGGTGATGCTCGAGGATTCGGTTTATTTGGCCGTTGGCACTTCTCCTGTGAAAACGCAACAGCTTGTTATTTATGGAAATGCTTTTTGTGATAGTGATGGCGAAAGCCGATCAAACCGTGTGCGCTGGTCTTTTCGAAAATTAAAATCTGCTGATGCCCGCAACCGGAAAAAACTAACTCAAACAGATATTGAGGCCACAACTCTGCCTTCCACTTCGGGTGAGGCAAATTCTGGAGAGGGCGCGCCATGAGTAAAAAAGATCAGTCTACATTTAATATCCGCCGCAGCTTCGGTTTAATCGGAATAGATGTTGTCTTTGCTTTGGCGTCTATGATGATGGTTGTACGCTGGCGCTTGGATTGGGCTAATGAACCTGTTCTTGGAAATATTGATCATAAATCAGCTTATATTGCTGGGGCGGCGACCTTATTAATTTGGGTTCTATTACGCCAAGATCGCGCGATTTGGCGCTTTACGACCTTGAATGATTTTCGGCGGATTAGCGTTGGGATTGCTGGCGTGGCCATGACGGTTCCGTTGATATTACTTTTCTTTTTTGACCGCGCTGACCATTTTCCGCGCACAGCGCCTTTCCTTTTTGCGGCAATGTTCTTTGGTCTGATTATTGTCTCTCGCGTCATTTCAATGTTGTTGCAAAATGGGGATTTCCGCGCCTTATTCCGCGCGCGGTCAACCTATGGGCAGGATGCCCTTTTGGTTGGCCCCGCCCCGCATTTATATAATTACCTTATGGACCGTGCGCGAAAAGGCGGTGCGGGAACTAATCAGCATATGGGATTTAACCCTGTGGGGTTGATCGAAACCTCTGGCCTTTATGAGGGCCGAACTATTCGATCTGTTCCCGTTCTTGGAGGGCCTGATTCCTTACGTGAGAATTATTTAAAAACTACGGGTCGACAAGATAAGCCGCTCCAGATTATTGCGGTCGACCCGTCACCAGATCGCCGCGTGACGGCGAATTTGGTTAAAGTGGCTGCAGAACTTGGCGCTCCGCTGTCCCGCCGCTCAATGGATCTAAACCAAGGCCTCACCAGGTTTGAAGCTTCGGATTTAATTGGCAGAGAGATGCGGCTATTGGACCTTGCGCCCGTCAAGGATATGTTTGAAGGCCGCGTTGTACTTGTCACGGGCGCAGGTGGATCTATTGGCTCTGAGCTTTCCAAACAAATTGCGCAGCTCAATCCAGAAAAATTAATTCTCGTCGATAACTCGGAGTTTCATCTTTATAATCTCGAAAAAAGGCTCGCACCTTTCCATCAAGCCGAAGAGAAACCTTGTTGGAGCACATTTATTGGGGATGTCCGCAATGCGCCGCGGATGCGAGAAATATTTGCCGTGCAGCGCCCTGAAATTGTCTTACATGCGGCTGCGTTAAAACATGTGCCTTTGGGTCAGAAGAACCCGCTCGAAGTCTTGAGGACGAATGTTATGGGCACGTCTATTGTCTTGGATATGTGCGCTGATTTCGATGTTGAGCATTTTATTCTGATTTCGACAGATAAAGCTGTCGCGCCGGTCAATATGATGGGGGCCTCAAAACGGATTGTTGAAATGATGACCTTGGCGCGCCAGGCGGCTTTGCCGGGGCTGCAAGCCTCTTGCGTGCGCTTTGGCAATGTCCTTGCGTCTAATGGGTCTGTTGTGAATTTATTTGAAGAACAAATCGCCATGGGCGGCCCCGTCACGGTGACCCACCCTGAAGTCGAGCGTTATTTTATGATGCTCGAAGAAGCCGCCGCCCTTGTTCTGCAATCCGCTGCATTGGGGTCAAAACGCCGAGAGGCTTCGAAGACGGGTCATGACGAGTCTGGCTGCATCTATGTTTTGGAAATGGGCGAGCCTGTCAATATTGGACGGCTTGCGCGGCAGCTCATTCGCCTGCGCGGGAAAGTGCCTGATGTTGATATTGAGGTCCGTTATACGGGCCTGCGCCCCGGCGAAAAATTGACAGAAGTGCTGTCCTATGATGATGAGGATTTGGCGCCAACCGAGGTGGACGGTATTCAGCTCTATAACCGCGCTGTGCTCGACCCAGCCTCCGTGCTCCGCCGCACCAAATCTCTTATTCGTGCACTTAATACGCGTGACCGTGAGGCTATCCGTAAAACCATTGCGCAACTGGTCCCGGGATATGATCCCGCTCATGTGCTGGATGAGCCAGAGCTAGCTATTGTCTCCAATGTTGGAGATGTGGATGCTGTGGCAAATGATGTGGATGAAGACACAGGGACTGAGGGCTAACTATAGAAACCTGCAGCGCGCCATGATAGGCGGCGAGTGATTTCCATGACCAGATAGGGACCATCGTCATGCCCGCACCTAATCCTAATTTACCCGCCTTTGATCCGGCGCGGCTTGCGCCCGTAAAACGCGCGTTGATTTCCGTTTCGGATAAATCGCGC
>CAYWSI010000045.1:0-13958 GCA_964460585.1 uncultured Algimonas sp. | reverse complement strand
GACCGGCCGCTTGCGCGAAGTTCACGGCCTCAGACAGACCTTGCAATAAGCCCGCTATACAAATCTGATTGACCATTTTCGTCAACTGCCCCGACCCGACAGGCCCCATCAGCTTTACCGCCTTTGCATAAGCGTCAATAATGGGCTTGGCTTGGTCAAAATGAGCAGGTACGCCGCCGCACATGACAGTTAGCTGCCCATTGACGGCGCCAGCTTCCCCGCCCGAGATTGGCGCATCCAAAAAGCCAATCTCGGCTGCCCCGCACATCTCCCCGACCTGTTTCGCGCAATTATCAGAAGCCGTTGTATGATCAACAAGCACGGCGCCGGCTTTCATCGCCGGAATAGCGCGCTTTGCGACCGCCAAAACATCAGCATCTTGCCCGACGCACATCATCACAAAGTCACAGCCTTGGACGGCTTCGGCCACAGATTCGTGGCTCGTCCCGGAATATTTCGTGGACCAGTCCTGATGCACTTGCGCTGTACGGTTCCAAACATGCACATCATGGCCAGCAGACACTAAATGCCCCGCCATAGGATATCCCATCACGCCCAAACCCAAAAATGCAACCTTACTCATGAAAATTCCTAACTAAAATCTTGTTTTCATTGTTCCTATGTCGTTCAAGTATGGAATGGCAACTGGACACACACAGTAAATGATGGCTCTGCCCGAAATCTGGCAAATGTGGGCTGTCTTCGGCATTGTTGCCGTGGGCGTATGGTTCTATGTGCGCGAAAGCTTCTCAATCGAAGTCATCAGCGTCGGTGTTATTTTAGCCTTAATGGTGTTCTTCCACCTGTTTGGCGCAGAAACGCGGCTAGAAAACGCGCAACTCCTCTCAGGTTTTGCCGCGCCTGCACTTGTTACCATCATGGCCCTACTCGTCGTCGGGCAAGGTATGTTTCAAACGGGGGCTCTGGAAGGGCCCATTGTCCGAATCAACACCTCTTTGGATAAATCACCACGTCTCACTTTACTGATGGTGTTCGCTGTCGCCTTCGCCGTTTCCATGTTTATGAACAACACACCAGTGGTGGTTATGTTCATCCCAATTATGGCGGCTATGGCGGCGCGCCTGCGTAAGCGTGCCTCTCGCTATATGATGCCGCTGTCTTTCATTTCGATTTTAGCAGGGATGACCACCTTAATTGGCTCCTCAACCAACCTGCTTGTGAATGATGTCTTAGTCCGCACAACAGAATTTGAGTTATCCTTCTTTAGTCAATTTGTGCCCGGAATAACGCTCGCCGCCATAGGAGCGGCCTATATAATTCTCATGGCACCCATCCTTTTGCCGGAGCGCGAAGGCTTAGAGACAGAGATGAATGCGACGGGCCATCAATATATCGCGCAAATTCGCGTCACGCCTAATCATCCCTTAGTTGGCGCAAAGCCTGTGGCTGGCCTATTCCCAAGCCTAAGAGATGTCACTGTTCGCATGGTACAGCGTGATGAGCGCTCTATGCTGCCACCCTTTGAAGACACATTACAAAGTGGGGATATTCTTGTCGTTGCTGCTACACGCAAAAGCCTCTCTAAGCTCTTGTCTTCACAGCCAGAATATCTGCGCGGCATGCTAACTATTGGGGGGTTTGAATCCGAAACAGACGGGGCCCAACCTCTGATTATTTCAGAAGCCGTCATCGCACCGGGGTCACGCATGATTGGCCGGACCATTGAACAAGTTGGCTTTCGACGCCAAACTGGGACTTTAGTGCTTGGTGTCCAAAGACGGTCCCGCATGATTCGTAAGCGGATGTTAGAAATCAGATTAGAAGCTGGTGATGTTCTGCTGCTCTTTGGCTATGATAGCGATATGCTAAGCCTCCGCACTAGCCGCGACCTTCTACTTCTCGATTGGTCAATGAGTGAGCTTCCGGACATTCGTAAATCTATGCTCGCCCGCATTATATTCATCGGCACGATATTAGCGGCGGCCACCTCAATTTTACCCATTGAAATCGCGGCTCTAGGGGGCGCTTTGGGCATGGTTGCCATGGGATGTTTAAATATCCGGCAAGCTGTCCGCGCATTAGATATGCGGATATTCCTCCTGATTGGCGCAGCTTTCGCTATGGGGCTCTCTCTCGAATTCACGGGCGGCGCAGCCTATATCGGCGAAGCGATTGTCACGGCCTTCTTGCCTTACGGTAAACAAATATTGATTGGTGCGGTTTTCATCGTCATCGCGTTCTTCACCAATATCATCAGCAATAGCGCGGCGGCCCTGCTCTTCTCTCCCATTGCTTTAGAAATTAGCGCCAAGGCCGATATTGACCCTATCGCAATGGTTCTCACCGTCATATTTGCAGCTAATTGCTGTTTCGCCACACCTATTGCTTATCAAACAAATTTGCTTGTGCTGGGTCCGGGTCATTATAAGTTCAATGACTTTATCCGCTTTGGCGGACCTCTCATTCTTTTGCTTTGGATTTCATATACTCTCCTTGCGCCCGTCTTCTTCCAACTCTAACACAGAGCTATGAGTCACCCGTTCGACCCGAACCAATTACAATTTTATCTGACGATACCGTCACCCTGCCCCTATTTACCCGGCAGGATGGAACGTAAGATATTCACGCAGCTCGACCCGTTAGATGGTCCGTTCTTAAATAATTACCTCACCCATGCAGGATTTAGGCGCTCACAAAATGTCATTTATCGTCCCGCCTGTGAAAGCTGCCGCGAATGTAGAAGCCTGCGGGTTGACGTTGAGAATTTCAAACTCAGCAAATCCTTCAAACGCATACTCAAGCGTAATTCAGATTTAGTCAGCGAGACAAAATTCGCTGCGGCGACTGAAGAGCAATTTGATTTACTCCAACGCTATCTCCACAGCCGTCACGAAGGCGGCGGGATGACCTCGATGGACTTTAAACGCTATGAGATGATGGCCGAGGAATGCGCCTCTGAAACGGAGATTACAGAATTTCGAAAGCCTGACGGCAGTTTAATTGCCGCCATGCTATTGGATCACCTCTCCGACGGCATGTCGCTTGTCTATAGTTTCTTTGATCCGACCGAGACGAACCGTTCATTGGGAAATTTCATGATACTCTCGCACATAGAGCAATGTCGCGCCCAAGACATGCCATATCTTTATCTTGGATATTGGGTGCCAGACAGCCCAAAGATGAGCTATAAAGCGCGTTTCGGGCCTTCCGAAATACTAACCCATGCAGGTTGGAAAGCTATGCCGCGTCTCTCTGGGGAGCCCAAAACATGAGCGTCAAACGCCGAGACATCGTCGCGGGTGCAGCCGCCCTTGCTACTGGGGCTGGCATCATTGGAGCCTTACGCCCTAAATCCAAGACAACAGCCACGCCCAAGCGTAGTGATAATCTCGCTGCGCCAAATCTATCTCAAAATCGCAAACAATTTCGTATGGCGACGAGTTGGCCCAAGGACTTCCCGGGTCTCGGGCAAATGCCAAACCGTTTCGCTGAAGCCATGCATCTCATGAGTGACGGGCGTATCGAAGTAAAAGTCTTTGCAGCCGGAGAACTTGTCGGAGCGACAGAATGTTTCGACGCGACCAGTACAGGCGCAGCAGATATGTATCATGCCGCCGAATATTACTGGCAAGGTAAATCCCGCGGTTTCTCTTTCTTCACCGCCGTCCCCATGGGCATGACTGCCGCCGAGATTATGGGCTGGTGCGAATTTGGCGGCGGCCAAGAGCTCTGGGATGAACTCTCCGCAAAATTCAATATCAAAGCCTTCCAAGCTGGGAATACAGGCCACCAAACAGGCGGATGGTTCAGTAAAAAAATGGAAACGCTGGAGGACTTCAAAGGTCTGCGTATGCGTATGCCGGGATTGGGCGGTGAAGTTATTCGGCAATTAGGCGGAACCGCAGTGACCTTACCAGGCGGCGAGATTTATCAAGCCCTGCAATCTGGCAGTATTGACGCAACGGAATGGGTCGGACCGTGGAATGATCTCGCGCTCGGCTTCTACCGCGAAGCGCCTTTTTATTATGCACCGGGCTTTCACGAACCCGGGTCTTCCCTCGCACTCGGTATAAATTTGGATGTTTGGAATAGCCTGTCTGCGTCTGAGCAGAATATGGTTCGCTTCTCTTGCAAATCCGCAAATGACGCCTCTATCGGTGAATATACATTCAAGAACGGACAAGCCCTCGATGAATTAAAAACCAAGCACGGAATTGAGCCTCAATATTTCAGTACAGAAATCTTGAAACGTGTTGGCGAAATTGCAGATCAAGTCGTCGATGATTTCGGAAATGGAGATGCCCTTACCCGCCGCATTGCGGATAGTTATTTCAAAACCCGCAATCAAATGCGCTATTGGACGCAAATGTCTGAAGGACGTTATATAGCGGCGCGCGAAGCGGCCCTAGGAAATTAAGCGATGATTGGGGGGATGTTACAAGCCATAGGTTGGGCTTTCCTGCCATTTTTAGCTTGGCCGATTGTCCATTTGATTTGGGGTCAAATCATCAAGGTAAAGAGCTTTAGCGAAGCCTTCATCTCACTCATTGACAGCCTTATCTATTGGCTTGGTGAAATAACGAAATGGCTCTTACCTTTGCTCGTCCTCTCTGTAGCTGCCTCCGTTTTCGCGCTCTCTATTTTTGGCGTCACCACAACCAAATGGCTGGAATCAGCTAAATATTTCCAAGCGCTCATCATCATGTTGGGCGCAGCGGCGACCTTGCTAGCCGGACAGCATGTGAGGGTGGATATATTCTTTTCCCGCATGACGGAAATCGGCAAAGCCCGCGTTGATCTCATAGGCTTTTACCTGCTCCTCGCCCCTGCCTGTATCTTGCTGACGTGGAAAGCACAGAGCTTTGTGGGGTTTGCTTGGGCCATTCGTGAAGGGTCGAGTGAGGCAGATGGCATTCGCGGTGTTTACATCTTGAAAACACTGATTCCGATTTTCGCCATTTCAATGGTGATACAAGGCCTCGCCATTGCAACGCGCGCAGCCATGGTCCTCAGCGGGCAATCACGGCCAGAGCGGCCCAAAGGCATCCCGCCCTTTTTCCAGACCTCAAAGGATGAGAGATTATGAGCGGCGCGGAAATCCTTGCAGCCCTGATGTTTCTCTCCGTCTGCGGCGCATTACTCTCAGGGTATAATGTCGCCTTTACATTGGCAGGCACCTCGCTGCTCTTTGCGGGCATTGGCGTTTTAACAGGGACGTTTGATCCCGCCTAT
Source organism: uncultured Algimonas sp. (assembly GCA_964460585.1). Classification (GTDB taxonomy): domain Bacteria; phylum Pseudomonadota; class Alphaproteobacteria; order Caulobacterales; family Maricaulaceae; genus Litorimonas. The sequence goes on along the minus strand of CAYWSI010000045.1, from coordinate 8,765 downwards.
TTGCTCTCAATGCCCGGCAGAATTTATCCGCTGATAACGCGAGAAATCCTCATCGCTGTCCCGCTCTTTGTTTTCATGGGGGTGATGTTGGAGAAATCCCGAATTGCCGAAGACTTGCTAGAAAATATGGGCACACTCTTCGGCCCCATGCGCGGCGGTTTGGGTATTTCCGTTATTTTTGTCGGCGCACTTCTAGCTGCCAGTACAGGCATTGTCGGTGCAACCGTCGTGACGATGGGCCTATTGTCCCTCCCGACCATGCTCAATCGTGGTTATGCACCATCCCTTGCCTCGGCCAGTATCGCGGCGTCAGGGACTCTGGGTCAAATCATCCCGCCCTCTATTGTGCTCGTTATCTTAGCCGACCAGATTTCCAATGCCTTCCAAGAAGCGCAGCGTAGCTATAATCTGGAAACGGATAAGATTGTCTCCGTCGGTGATTTATTCGCAGGTGCCTTACTTCCGGGCTTTATTCTCGTCGCCGCCTATGCGCTTTATATTTTCGTAGTTGCCGTTCTCAAACCTGCTGATGCCCCTGCCCAAGATTGGCCCGTAGGCGCAGATGCAAAGTCTCTGCTATGGCAGAGCTTCAGATCCATGCTGCCGCCGGTTTTCCTTATCATCGCGGTCTTGGGTTCAATCCTCTCAGGCTATGCCACCCCCACACGCGGCGCAGCACTCGGAGCTTTAGGCGCGATATTATTGGCTTGCTATAAAACCGAAGCCCAAACCCCATTCGGAATTTTCGCAAAGAAAGCTGCCTATCTCTCTGCGGCAGGCTTATTAGGCTTGGTGGCTTTGGATTTAACAGGTGTTGATTTACGTGTGTCCCAAACCGATTGGTCAGGGATAGAGAAACTGGCGATGACAGGCGCAGCCCTCCTTGCCATTATCGGCGGAGCGGGAGCTTTGATTGCAACATTGCGGTTAGGACGTACGGGCGCATTGTCTGAGGTCTCACGCTCAACACTTCACATCACGGCGATGGTGTTTGTCATTCTCATCGGGGCCACGATTTTCAGTCTCGTATTTCGCGGTTTTGGCGGGGATGAGATGGTCGCTCGCCTGCTCGATAATGCACCAGGAGGCCCAACAGGAGCTTTCATTCTCGTCATGGTGATTATGTTTATTCTCGGCTTCTTCTTGGACTTTATCGAGATAACTTTTGTTGTTGTGCCATTAGTCGCACCGCCTCTTCTCGCGACAGGCATGGACCCTGTTTGGCTTGGTATTGTGATGGCGCTTAATTTACAGACCAGCTTCCTGACGCCGCCTTTTGGATTTGCGCTGTTTTACTTACGCGGCGTCGCCCCGCCCGAAGTCACCACAACCGCCCTTTACAAAGGCGTTTTACCCTTCATCGCCATCCAAATTGCAATTATTGGCCTCGTCATTGCCTTTCCACAACTCGCAACGGCTATTCCTGAGAGCTTACAAGGGTAAATTTCGCGAGAATCCCTTGCGTTTCTTGAGATTTAGGCTTTAATTCAAGCGAAACAGTCCAAGGGGATGCACATGACCGCATTACTTATCATTCTCGGCATTATTGTCGTGCTCGCCGTTTTCATTATCGGCATATACAACCGCCTTGTCGCTTTGCGTCAGACGACAAACCAAGCGTGGTCAGATATCGAAGTCCAACTCAAACAGCGCCAAGATCTCGTCCCGCAACTCGTCAACACTGTTAAGGGTTATGCGAAACATGAAAAAGGCACCTTCAAAGAAGTCGTCGAAGCGCGTTCAGCCGCAATGGGCGCCACGACCGTTAAAGGGCAAGCACAAGCCGAAGGCATGTTAAGCGCTGCGCTCGGAAAACTCTTCGCCCTCGCCGAAGCCTATCCAGAGCTGAAGGCCAATACAAACTTCCTTCAATTGCAAGACGAACTTTCTGATATCGAAAATAAGATCGCCGCGGCACGCCGATTCTACAATAATTCAGTTCAGGAATATAACACGGGCCGCGAGCAATTTCCGGCTGTTCTGATTGCAGGTCCCTTTGGATTTAAAGAACGCGAATTCTTCGAAGCACCAGAAGGCCGGGTTGCTTTACAAACGCCACCGGAAGTCAGCTTCGACTAAAAGGCAATTGCCATGATGCAAGCCTACGGCCTCAAAACGCATATATGGAATAATAATCTCCGCAGCACCTTACTGCTGATTGCCTTTCCATTACTCCTGTTGCTGATGGCTTTTGGTTTCATCCTTGTCTTTCAGGGTTACACCTCAAGTGGGGGCATTGAGACAGGGCTAAGCTCCGCCATAGCCGCTATGCCCGCCGCCGCGCCAATTACGCTCGGCCTCGCAGGGGGCTGGTTCAGCATTGCCTTCTTCGCCCATCAAAGCATCATTAGTGCCTCAGTCAAATCGCGGGCCTTAACCCAATCCGAAGAACCCCGCGCCTATAATATGTTAGAAAACCTTTGCATCAGCCGCGGTATGACCATGCCGCGTTTGAATGTGATTGAAACGCCGCAAATGAATGCTTTTGCATCCGGCATTCGCGATAAGAATTATCAAGTCACTCTCACACGCGGACTAATGAATAATCTCGATGATGCAGAATTAAACGCTGTCATCGCCCATGAACTCTCTCACATCCGCCACAAGGATGTTCGGATGCTTATCATCGCAATTATCTTTGTCGGCATTTTCGCCTTCTTGGGCGAAAGCGTTGTGCGCGGTATTTTCAGGACCAATCTTGGCCGCACAGATCATCATCGGCGTAGCGGCGGGGGCAATGCAGGCGCCCTGATCGTTTTCGGTATCGCTATTGTTGCTTTCACATATTTCTTTGCCGTTCTTATCCGCTTCACCCTCAGCCGTAAGCGGGAATATATGGCGGATGCTGGCGCGGTGGAACTCACCAAAGATCCAGATGCAATGATACGAGCCTTAGAGAAAATTTCTGGCAAAGCTGTGCTTCATAATGTGCCCGAAGAAATAAGGGAAATGGCACTGCACAATCCAAAGGTCGGACTTGCAGGCGCCTTCGCGACCCACCCGCCAATCGAAAAACGCATTGAAGCTATCGTCAAATTTGGTGGAGGTCGTGTCGGCACGCAAAGCGCGCCGAGCTCGCGAATGCAGGAAGCTATGGAACAATCCACCCTGAAACCTAAATCTTTTGGCAAGAGAAAGCGTAATCCTTGGCAACCTTAGGGATAGAATTTCTATATCTTGTCTGTTACTTTCACTCTAATTAAAGAAAACAAACGTCCGCCTTAACTAACCCCCGGGGATAATTATGACCATTAAGCTCAAAACTTTATTGGCAACAGCCGCAATTGGATTGGCTTTAACAGCCTGTAAAGCGGCAGAGAATACAGTTCAAAAAACAGGTGACACTGTCGCGCAAAAAGCCGCATCTATTACGTTGCCCGCTGGCATTACAAAAGTTGAGAGCGTCGGCCCCGCAAAAGGCGACCAAGTCGTTATTCCCTATACGAAATATAAACTCGATAATGGCCTGACCGTTGTTCTGCATGAAGATAAGTCGGACCCTCTCGTCCATGTGGATGTAACCTATCATGTCGGCTCTGGCCGTGAAGAACCGGGGCGGTCTGGTTTCGCGCATTTCTTCGAACATATGATGTTCCAGGGCTCTGAAAATGTTGCTGACGAAGAACATTTCAAAATCATCAGCGAGTCCGGTGGAACGCTAAACGGCACAACAAATGGGGACCGCACCAATTACTTCGAGACTGTTCCGTCTAATCAGCTCGAAAAAATGCTCTGGCTTGAAGCTGACCGCATGGGTTTCTTCCTCGATGCCGTCACGCAAGAGAAATTCGAAGTTCAGCGCGAGACCGTGAAAAATGAGCGCGGACAACGCGTCGATAATCAACCTTACGGCTTGCGTTTTGAACGGATCGGTGAAGCCATGTACCCAGAAGGTCATCCTTATAGCTGGTCTACAATTGGCTATCTCGAAGACCTAGATCGCGCTGATCTAACAGACCTCAAAAAATTCTTCCTTGAATGGTATGGTCCAAATAATGCGACCCTTACAATTGGCGGAGATTTAGACAAGCAGCAGACTCTGGAATGGATAAATACCTATTTCGGCAATATCCCTGCTGGCCCAGAAGTTGAAAAACCAAAGAAACAGCCCGCTGTTCTGGATAAAGACCGTTACATCTCTCTCGAAGACAATGTGCAATTGCCCGAATTAAATATGGTCTGGCCAACAGTATATGCGAACCATCCTGACGAAGCGCCATTAGATGTTTTACAAAACATCATAGGCGGCGGACAAACCTCTCTTTTATATAAGAACCTGCAAAAGCCTGGCCTCGCCGTTGCAGCCGTCAACTTCCACCGCTGCGCAGAAATAAGCTGTACATTCAACATCCTTGTTCGGCCAAATCCGCGCCGCGTAAAAGGTCTGGCTGAAATCGAATCCATTGTCCGTGAGAGCTTTGTCGAATTTGAAGGCCGCGGCGTTGAAGATGATGATTTAACGCGTGTGAAATCCTCTATCGTGAGCGGCTTAATCTACGGGCTTGAGTCTGTATCTGGTAAAATGAGCCAACTCGCGGCCTATGAAACTTACCGCGACAATCCGAATGGGATTGGCGATGACATCGCACGATATGAGAATGTCACAAAGGCTGACGTCATGCGCGTTTATGAAAAATACATCAAAAACAAGCCTGCCGTTATCATGTCTATTGTTCCGAAAGGAAAACCAGAGATGATTGCCGCCGCAGATACATGGCAGCGCTATGAGCGCACAATCCCGGATACATCTGGCGAGTCAAAAGACTTTAGTTGGACAAGGCCAACAGACCCTGAAGGTCTTGATCGGTCACAAATACCGCCTGCAGGCGCTAACAACCCCGCTGTCAAAGCCCCCAATACTTATGAGTTCTCTGTCGGTGACGGCATCGAAGTGCTCGGCGCGCGCAACACCGAAGTACCAACAACAACCATCAACCTGCGGATCAAAGCCGGACAAAGCCATGAGACGTTGGACAAGCTAGGTTTGGCCGCTATGACGGCTGGCTTGCTCAATGAAGGTACAACAGAGCGTAGCGCAGAAGACCTATCAAATGAGCTCGCGAAACTTGGCTCAACCGTTACATTTAATGCGGGCGATGCATTCTCAACAATGAACATTCGCACGCTGACTAAAAATTTGGACGCGACCATGGCGATTGCGATGGAAAAATTGATCAAGCCGAAATTTGATCAGGCTGACTTTGACCGCGATAAGGCTAATACGCTGCAAGGTATCAAAGCCAATAAGAAACAAGCCGCGCCAACGGCCTCAAACATCTTTAATAAAATGATGTATGGCACAGATAACCCAACCGCTTATGCCAATACCGGTACGGAAGCCACGGTCGAAAATATCACCTTGGATGATGTCAAAGCCTTCTATGCGGAACATTATTCACCAAAAATTGCCTCCGTCATCGCAGTGAGTGATTTAGGCGAAAGCGCCATGAAAAAGGCGCTAGCGCCTCTTAAGGATTGGACAGGCAGTGACGTTGCGACGGCCGAGACGAAAGCGTTCCCTGACCTTGCAGGCGGCACAATCTTCTTTGTTGACAAGCCAGGCGCCGCCCAAAGCGAAATCCGCATTGGGAAGCGCGCCCTGCCCTATGATGCGACCGGCGATTACTACAAATCTAACGTCATGAACTACCCGCTCGGCGGTGCGTTCAACAGCCGTATCAATCTGAACCTACGTGAAGATAAAGGCTATTCATATGGCGCGCGCTCCTTCTTTAACGGGAATGAAAGCGGCGGCTGGTACCGTGCAGGTGCAGGCGTTCGTGCTGATGCAACGGCGGCGTCCATTGTTGAATTTGTCAAAGAAATTGAAAGTTATTACAACAATGGGGTTTCAGCAGAAGAGATTGCCTTCACGCAGTCTTCGCTCGGTCAATCCGATGCGCGTGCCTATGAAACGCCGCGCCAGAAACTCGGCTTCCTATCGCGCATGGCAACTTACGGGTTGAAAGCCGATCACGTGGACAAGCAGGCTGATATCCTCGCCAATATGACGAAGGCCGATTTTGACGCGCTCGCCAAACAACACCTTAATCTCGACGATATGATTATGGTCGTCGTGGGTGATAAAGCCAAAGTCTATGATGAGGTCGCAGAGCTCGACTACAACATGGTCGAAATCGACGCGGACGGTAATCCGAAATAGCGGTTCCACCTAAATGAAATAAGAAAAGCCCGGCCATTGCGTCGGGCTTTTTATTTGCCTGCAGAAAAAGAACGAGACACTCTCAAAATCATTGGAAGCCAAAATTTTTACCATGAGCGTGATAGAGATCACGGATTCCACCAACTCAATACGTTAATAACTTCTTACTAGGAAATTTTGACGTGTTTATGGGGCGCAAACTCATCAATATGTTTACTAGTCATCATTCACCTTACGTGACTTTTGTTACGTAAGGTGTAATGGGTTTCATGGGCGATTTTTACAACCTTCGCCTATATATTTCACAGCGCAAAAGACCCAACATAAATATTGGACCGCTTTTGCGTATAAAGAGTTTGAAAATGTCGGCGCCCCCCAAGACCGAAGACATTCGGTACAAGGCTTTTATCAGCTATAATCACCGTGATGCAAAATTCGCAAAACGGCTTCACACAAAGCTTGAGAATTTTTCTTTCTCATTCACCAAATCGGATAGCAAAACGAAACCGCTTTTCCCGATCTTTATAGATAATAGCGAACTCAGAGCGGGCTCAAAACTAGATGATGCCATTCAAGATGCCCTCGCGAGAAGTCAATATTTGATCGTAATCTGTTCCGAAAACTCGGCAACATCTAAATGGGTCAAAGCTGAAATCGCGCTAATGCGCGAAACAAACCGAGATACAAAAATCATTGGCGTTATTCCCCCCAAAAATGGCGATGAATCTCACCTCGCAGAGCTCATGGGAACCCAAGCTGAACATTTAGCCGCAGACTTCCGCTCCGGAAAAAACCAGTCGTTGCAATTATCCAAAATCGCCGCAACGATTATGGATGTCGAATTAGACACATTATACCAACGGGAAGCCCGACGAAAAAACAAACAAATGTTGAGCTTGGGCGCGACCCTCTCCGTCATTGCGACCCTCATGTCAGGCCTAGCAGCGAATGCCTATCTCGCAGAGAAAGAAGCCGTACGGCAGCGGCAACAATCCGAAGAGGTCATTGCCTTTATGATTGATGAATTTCGCGATGATCTCGAGAAACTCGACCAGCTCGAGCTCCTCTCCGAGGTCGGCGTGAAGGCTCAGGATTATTTCGAAGATAGAGATCTAAATTTATTGTCAGATAATTCTGTCCTATTGCAGTCTCGCACATTACGGCAAATTGCGGATGTAGATGAAAAACGTGGTAAAATCGGATTAGCAAAGGAGAGAATTACCAGTGCCTATGCGGCATCAACGCTCATGATGGAACGCCGTCCAAAGGATATAGAATGCCTTAAAGAGCATGCCGAAAATTCTGATTATTGGGGATACCTAGAATATCAACTCGGGCATTTAGAAAAAGCCAAAGACCTGTTCCAAACCGCCAAAGACACATATGAAATTGGCGCGGAGCTCTATCCGGATGATGCCGATATTATCTGGAAAGAAAGCATTGCGGATCAAAATGTCGGCATTATGCTTTTACAATTGGGCCAAGCCAATTCCGCTCGGCCTTATCTCGAGCGAACATTAGGCGTCTTTGAAAAAAAATATGAAGCACAAGAGTTAGATGAAGAGAAACTCTATGATTACGTGAATACCTATACGTGGTATCTCCGAACGCTGCCAGACGACACGCCAATTTCTTTCTTGTATGAGACGCGGCAAAAGCAACTCAATCTTTTTGAAGATATGCGAGAGAAAGGCGCCCGAACCATTCGCAATAAATCTGAAACGCTGAATGTTCAGCGCGCCGTCGTTATATTGCTCCTTCAAAGCGGGCGAGATGACGAAGCCAAGGCTCTCATGCATACCATACAAGAAGAATTCGAAGAACTGCTAAAACACGACCCAGAGAATGTCGGCTGGCGCAGACACTTGATGCGCTCCAAGCTCACCCTTGCTTTGCAGCACCATAAATATGGGCGCAAGAATGAGCGCAACAGACTGCTGGATGAAACGAAAGAGCTGGCCAAGAAACCCAATGGCGAATTATGGGGATTGACGACTGATATTGACCGCCGGATGAACCGCCTGAAAGCCTATCGGCATTTTGATGACGGAAAATTCGACCAAGCCATGAACGTCTTAAATCTAGCCGAGAAAGACATCGTGGACCGTTGGAAGGGAGAGTATAATCCTCGGGTAAAATATACCCTCTCCAGCCTCAAAAGTTTCAAGGCTCAGCTCCTGAAAAAAAATGGACGTGTCGAAGAAGCTAACGCCTATCATCAAGAAATTTTGGACCTTCTATCTGGAAAAGACAGCTACTCAGTCGCCGAACAAACTTTGCAATATGAAGCCCACACAGAATTAGGCCAAACCGACAAAGCCTTAGAGTTGGAAGCGAAATTGAAAGCGCGAGGCGCGACATTAGAGTGACGGGGCGACAATTTGCAACAAAGACGCAGATAGTCACCTTATATCAGAAATTCAGGACCAAGCGTCGCCGCCCGCCTTGAATCTATTTAAGCCGCTTTAGACTGCGCGTTGCGTGGGAGTTGTCGATTGGCCAGCAATTCCGCGATTTGTACCGTGTTCAACGCCGCGCCCTTACGGAGATTATCAGACACACACCAGAAGTTCAGCGTATTATCCTGCGTGCTATCTTCGCG
>CAYWSI010000044.1:0-14218 GCA_964460585.1 uncultured Algimonas sp. | reverse complement strand
GGTCTACAAAATCGACATTACAATCCGCGTCAAAAGTTGACGATTGGGATTATGACTGGTCGCTCAATATTGCGAAATAAAGCTTAACTCACACTCCAACTCAAAACCTCACCCGCATGGAACGGAATAATATCTGTCGCTGATAAGGTCAGGCGGTCTGGGACGGTTTGGTCTTTTCTCGTGAGGGTGAGCGTGTCTTCATTGAGCGGCAGGCCGTAGAATTTCGGGCCGTTGACGCTGGCGAATTTTTCGAGCTTATCCAGCGCGCCTTCTTCCTCAAATGTTAGCGCGTAGCTTTCCATCGCATAGGGCGCGTTAAACACGCCTGCACAGCCGCAGGCGCTTTCTTTTGCGCCGACTGCATGGGGCGCCGTATCTGTACCGAGGAAGAATTTGCGCGAGCCTGAGGTCGCGGCTTTGCGCAAGGCGAGGCGGTGCTTCTCGCGCTTGGCAATGGGCAAGCAATAATAATGCGGGCGGATGCCGCCGTCAAAAATAGCATTACGATTATAGCGCAGGTGATGCGGCGTAATGGTGGCGGCGACATTATCGCCGGCTTCCATGACGAACTCGGCCGCTTCTTGCGTGGTGATATGTTCAAAGACGATTTTTAGATTTGGATGCTCACGGACGAGGGCGACCATCACCTCGTCTATAAAGACGGCTTCGCGGTCGAAAATATCGACGTCTTTATGGGTGACTTCGCCGTGGACGAGAAGCGGCATGCCGACATCTTCCATCGTGTCTAAAACATCATGAATATGCTTTACATCAGAGACGCCGTGCGAGGAATTGGTCGTCGCATTGGCAGGATAAAGCTTCGCCGCTGTGAAGACACCTTCATTTTTACCGCGCCGAATTTCGGCAGGGTCAATCGTATCTGTGAGATAGGCCGTCATCAGCGGCGTAAAGTCTAAGGATGGGTCAACCGCCGCAAGGATACGGTCACGATAGGCGCGCCCCGCCGCAACTGTGGTCACAGGTGGTTTGAGATTTGGCATGATAATCGCGCGCGCAAATTGGCGGGCTGTGTGATTCACCACATCCGAGAGCATAACGCCGTCGCGTAAGTGAACGTGCCAATCATCAGGGCGGCGAATAGTAAGCGTATCAGTCATAGTGGAAAGCTAGCCGAGCGGATGGGGAGGGTCTAGCAGCCCGTGCTATTTTAACTGCCAATATATATGGGGAAAAGCGGATTAGTCCCAATCTCTGCGCCGTAATGTCATGAGCGCATTACCATCTGCATCAAAGAGGGAGAGCTTAAGATGGGTGGCTTCAAATCTGCGTGTGTTTTGCAGATTTTGCAGAAATTGCGTTTCCGCTTGCATGACGCCATCGCAAAACTTCTTTGTACTTGCCAGCGCGCCAACGGTTAGGGTTTGGCCCGCTTGCGTATATTGTCCAAAGAATTGATTGCAGCCACCATGTCCTGTGATTTCGCCGCCAGCTTTAAAGGCAACAAATTGTTCTGGCGCGTGCGTTTCAACTGGTCCCCATTCACTGCCGGTAAGCGAAGCGAGCGGACGGGTTTTTCGAACGTCGCTCGCGATTTTTGCACAACCTACAAGGACAAGCGCGCCAAGGGCGAGCGGCAGAATGACGGGCAGCGCCATTCTCACCGTTCTCTATAGGGGTCGCCCAACATAGACGAGATATGCCGCCCGTTTTCGGCGAGAGCTGCCACATCTACAGAGACTTTCGGAGAGCATTGTTTGTGGCGTTCTTGTTCTTGATAATATCCGGCATTGAACGCGCGGACGAGTTGGCGGTGCCGTTCTGTATCGTCGCCCGCTTCGACGCTCATCATGCGCTGACCATAATCCCGCCATTTCTGATCATTTGGGCCAAAGCATAATGTGCGCAGATAATGAATTTGGCCAATGTTCTTAGAGAGCGCTTCGACAAGATTGGTCATGGTGACCATATCTTCTTCAATACGTAATTCTGCGGCTTCGCGGGCCTTTGCCGCAAGCTCGCGTTTCTCGCGCTCTGTGAGCGGTTTTGGCGCAGTCTCTTCCGCTTTGGCAGGGGCTTCGTCCTGCCTCTCTGCTTCAGCATCCTGTGCAAAGCTTGGGCTCGCCAGCAGCAGCAAAGGAAGTAGGAATATGGTCCAACGGAACATCATAGACTCCAACTTACGTCTCATCTGCCGAAAACAAAACCATTTTTGCATATCCCTCGCGAATAACCCGCACGGTCTCGCTCCACATACCAAGCGCCTCAATCTCTGACATTGGGATAAATTGAGCGTTGTCGGCATCATCGCCTGCCTTGGGCGTACCCGATGTCCAGCGCGCGAGGTAATCATGTAGGCGGTAATGATAGCCTTCAAAATCCGCATCTAGCGCGGTAATTTTTGTGAGGAGGTCGGCGCACACATTGGTTTCCTCGCCCAGCTCGCGTTGGGCGGCTTGGGCTTCGGTCTCGCCCGCTTCGATACGGCCGCCCGGAATAGACCATTCGCCTTTGCGCGGGGCTGTTCCGCGCTGGATTAACAATACGTCGTTACCCCGTATGCAAACAACGCCGACGCAATCTGTTCGTTTTGTAGTCATTGGCATTCCCTTAGCGGTTTGAGCTCTCTATAGCGAGACCATGTGTGGACGCTTTACATTAGCCGGCAATTTGGACCAGATTGCGGTCCGGTTTGCGGCAAAAACAAGCGATGAAGGCCTGTGGAATTGGGAGCCACGATATAATGTAGCCCCCGGCGCTGTTATCCCTGTGGTGGCGTTTAACGGGGTAAAAGCGCGCACAATCGTTCCCATGCGCTGGGGGCTGCATCCGTCTTGGCGCAAAGAACCGCCAGAAGGCCGCCCGCTTTTTAATGCGCGGGTTGAGACGGCGGCAGAGAAGCCGAGTTTTCGCACACCCTATAAACGTCGCCGCGCACTTATCCCGACAACAGGATGGTATGAGTGGGAACGTATTGAAGTGCCCTCTGCAGATGGACGCGGGACGAAAGAAATCAAACAACCGCATTTCATTTTTGAAGATAGCGAGAATGTTGGGGATGAGATTTTCGCCTTTGCGGGATTATGGGAACGCTGGCGCGTGGAGGAGGGGATAGAGCTCCTCTCTTGCACAATCCTGACCACGGCAGCGACGGGCGGGGTAAAAAACTTGCATCACCGCATGCCAGTTCGCCTGCCTGAAAGCCGTTGGGATGACTGGCTGGATTGGGATGCAAAAGCAGATTTCACATTGAAATCTATGCGCGGCGGAGATGATCTTGGGCATTATGAAGTGGACCGTGCCGTGGGGAACACCCGTAATGAAGGCGCTGATCTCATCAAACCGATAAGCGCCGCGCTTTAAGTCTCAGTTTCTGTAGGGAGACCTGACAATTCTTGCACACGCTCTATGGGCGTCTTGCGCGAGACGAAATCTGCCATAACCGCGCCGCGTTTCCCGATAGGGCGTTCAGGTCCGCGTGTTGTGTCCATGAGGGTCTGGCGCTCTAACTCTGCATTTAACTCTGCGCCAATAATGACGACCATCGCGGTGAGCCACAGCCAGATGAGCAAGATAATGACCGAGGCCAAACCGCCAAAGGTCTCATTATAAGAGCCGAAATGGGTGACGAATCTAGAAAACCCAAAACTAATAAAAATCCAACTGACAAGGGCGAGGCAGATACCCGGGAATATCCAGCGTTTCCGTGCGGGTCGCCGCGATGGACCAAAGCGGTACATCACGCCGCAAGCGACACAAAAGAGAGTCACGAGTAAAGCCCACGGCAAAGCTCGTCTTGTAAAGCTTACAGAATGCTCAAAATCTGTATGAGAGAGGGCGGTTGAGACACCAATAATGATGCAAAGTGAGCCCCATACAAAAACAAGGCTGCCCAGCGTCATAAGAAAACCGAAGGAGAAAAAGACGAATGGGTTGCGGGTTTCTATTTCTTCATAGGCAACATTCATGGCGCGCATCATCGCGCGTATGCCTGCGCCTGCTGAGAAAAGCGCAAAGCCTAGCGATAAGAAAATACCAAAACTGGCGGTGCGAGGCGGTGCGGAGAGCACGCTATTCACTTGGCCTTCTAAGATATTATAAGCTTCTCCTGGCAGGATTGTGGCGACAGAGCTTGTGATGCCCTGCACATCTTCTGGATCGACAAAATAAGAGACGGTCGAGAGCGCAGCCGTAATCAGCGGGAAAACGGCCAGCAGCGAGAAAAAGGCAACGCCAGCGGCAATGACGCTGACATTGTCATGATTAGTTTCTTTCCACGTCCGCTTTAGAACGTTGAACCAGTCGGAGAGCCCATATTTCCATGGACTATTTTTATCGCATTGCTCAAAGTTTTCAGCATGGGCTTTTACGGTGTCTATGACTATTTCCCCTTTTTGGGCGGCTGAGGTCTTGCGAAGACAAGCAGCTCATCCGTTGACCGCATTGGATCATATTTATATCCGCCTGAATTGAAATCCTTCAGACCTTCGGCTCTGTCGACTCGGTTTTGCATAATCCACCGTGCCATGAGCCCGCGTCCGAATTTCGTATAATATTGGACAGGACGAGATTTTCCGTCCTTATCTTCCATGAATTTCGCGGAAATAACGCGGTTTGTCAAAGTCTTAGGGCTCGCGGCTTTGAAATATTCATTGGAAGCGAGATTGACGATGGTTGGGTCGTCATGGCCCTCTAAGTCTTCTGTGAGGGAGGGCGCGACCGTATTAGCCCAAAATTCATAGAGGTTCTTACCGCGCGTATTTTCAAATTTTGTACCCATCTCCAAGCGGTAAGGCTGAATAGCATCCATCGGGCGCAACACGCCGTAAAGTCCCGAAAGAATCCGTAAGTGGTCTTGTGCATAGGCTAAATCATCATCCGACAGCGTTTTCGCTTCGAGGCCCCAATAGACATCGCCGTCAAAGGCAAGGCCTGCAGCTTTAGAGTAATTAGATTGTCCGTCGAGATTAAAGGCTTGGAATCTTTCGACGTTTAGCGCCGCAAGTTTGTCAGAAATGTGCATGAGCTTTTTGAGGTCTTCCGCTGTTTTGGTTTTGGCCAATGTCGCGAGCATTTTTGTCTCGGGCTCAAAGCGCGGACGAGTTTCGGCCAGCGCGGTTTGCGCAGGGTCCATTTTCATTTTTTTGGCAGGGGAAAGTAAGGTCAGCATGTTGTGCTCCTCCTAAGATCAGCTGCGGGAGTGCAGCTCGTATCCGTGGGTTAGTGAAATTCTGATATAGGGAAGCTTGGAGGGGATTGCCAGTTCGTTGGCGTAACTTTGGTGTGACTTAAATCATGACCCATTAAATCATAACTCTGGGATTCATAATGCCGTCTGGATCCAGGGCCGTTTTAACCGCGCGTAAGAGCTTGAGTTTTACAGGGTCAGCGCGTTGGGCAAGGTCGTCGCGTTTCAGTGTGCCAATGCCATGTTCGGCAGAAATAGACCCGTCCAAATCTTCTACAATATCGAAGACGCGCTGGCTAAGAACATTCCAATTTGCGAGATAAGCGTCTCGGTCCGCGTCTTCGGGTTGGGCGATATTATAATGAATATTTCCATCCCCGAAATGCCCAAATCCGACAGGACGACACCCCGGAACGACTTGCTGCATCGCGGCATCGGCGCGTTTGAAAAACTCTGGAATTTTATCAATGGGGACAGTGATGTCGTGTTTAATTGATCCACCTAAAAACTTCTGACCTGCGCTCATATGTTCGCGAATAGATAAAATATCTGCGGCCTGTGTTTGATTAGTTGCTATAACAGCGTCTTTTATCTCATTGTTTTCTATGTATTTTCCGATAGTCATTTCTGCGATAGAAAGACCTTCTTCTTCGGAGTCTACTTCCCAGTCACACAGAAGATACCAAGAGTGGCTTTCTGAAAAGGGATCACGGACGGCGTCAAAATTATCGACGACGGCGCGGTAGCCAATGGCGGGCATGACCTCGAACATGGCGAGCCGCCCGCCTGCGCGAAAAGGTTCTAAAAGCGCGACAGCAGAGGCGGCGCTGTCTAGTCCAATCAAGGCGCGTTGCACATATTTTGGTTTAGGAAAGAGCTTGAGTGTTGCGGCTGTAATAATTCCCAATGTGCCTTCTGCGCCAAGAAATAATCTATTTAAATCATAGCCCGTATTATCTTTGCGTAGCGATGTAAGGCCATTGAAAATCGACCCATCGGCTAAGACGGCCTCAACACCAAAGACGAGCTCTTTTGTTGTGCCATATTTCAAAACATGATTGCCGCCCGCATTGGTCGACAATACCCCGCCCACAGTACAGCTGCCTTGACTGGAAAGCGTTAGCGGGAATTTTCGGGCTGCATTATCGGCGGCATCGAGGACGGATTGTAATGTCGCGCCCGCTTCGACTGTCATGGCATTTGCGGTGGGATTAATGTCCCGTATGGCCGTCATCTTTTTCAGGCTGATGAGGACTTCGCCCTGCGGCGTGTTTCCGCCGACAAGTCCCGTGTTCCCGCCTTGCGGCATGAGGGGGAGCTTATGCGCCGCGCAAATTTTGACGGCCGCCGCGACCTCTTCCGTTGTGCGTGGTGTGAGCAAAATAGGTGTCGTGCCGAAATATTTATCGCGCCATTCGCGTAAATGCGGGTCGATGAGATCGGGGTCTTGTGTCCACGCGCCCTTGGGCAGCGCGGCTTTTAGGGCATCGATTCCAGCATTGCTCATAGCGATAGCTCCAACGTGCCTTGGCGGAGAATTATGACGGTTTCACCAATGGCAGAAATAATGGTGGAGGGAGCGCCCAATAACGCCCTGCCTGTTTCTAGGCTGGCGTCTATCTCTCCGCCAAATTCTGCTATGCCCGCCTCATATGAAACACAGTCTTTTTCGCCTGAGCGGTTTGCGCTGGTCAAAGCCAAAGGGCCGTCTAAATGGGTGAGCCAGTCGGCTTCGGGGCAGCGAAAGGCGATTGTCGTCATTTTACCGAGTTTTGATTGGCATTTTGGGTCGATTTTCAGGTCAGGTTTGGCTTCGGTGATGATAGTCAGGCTACCCGGCCAATATTGCTGTGCAAGATCTATGGCTATAGTAGAAAATTCACCCAAGCGCTGGGCTGCGTCCAAACTCTTCACACACACCGCCAAAGGTTTCTGAAAACTGCGGCCCTTTATTGCGTATATCTTTTGGACGGCCCGCGCGTTGTCTGCACGGCAGGCAAGGCCGTAAACTGTCTCCGTCGGCAGCAAAACCACGCCGCTAGCCGCGAGTTTTTGGTTTATGTCGGCGTAATTACTCATTGCGCCTCATTGAACTCCGCTTCGATGCGCAGCGTCACTTCATCGCCGATCCCAAAGCTTGTCAGATAATTCATACCCCAGTCAGAGCGGTTGAGTTTTCCGACCGCTGAAAACCCTAATGTCGCGCCGGGATTGCCAAAGCTCTTCCCCGCGCCATTATAGGTCACGTCGAGGGTCACGGGTTTTGTAATGCCGCGCAATGTCAAATCGCCCGTGACTTGGCCTGTATTCGCCGTATTTGCGTTCGAAGATGTCGCGGTAAACCGAATTTCGGGAAAACTATCGCCGTCAAAATATCTGCCATCTGTCGCCAAGGTTTCATCCCATTCGGGGTCGCCCGTTGAGACGCTTTTGGGGTCGATACGTATATCTAAAGCGCTATTTGTGGGAGCCGTGGGGTCGAAATCTAGCGCACCTGTAATGCCGTCAAATCGCGCGGTGTAGAAGGAGAGACCCGAATGGCTGAGCGACCAATTGACCGATGTGTGTGTGGGGTCCAGTTTATAGGCCCCTTTAGGCGCTGCCGCGACGTCAAGTACGGGCGCGCTCGCGCAGGCTGTAAGTAAGTAAAGGCAGGCGGGTAAAAATAATTGTTTCATGCTGCTATCCTAACGGGGTTGACGGCAAAATATAGTTGAAAGCGCGGTAACACTATCGCAAGGCCACTTTATGGAATCTGAGAATCCAACGCTAAACACGAAAGAGGCGGACGAGCCGCGGTCCCTCGGCGCGTGGCTTTGGTCTGAATTTAAGTTCTTTGCGAAATTAGGCGCATTTATACTGGCCTTTATTACCTTGGTTTGGGGGCATTTTAAGATACCAAGTGAGAGCATGCAGCCGACTTTGGAAGTCGGCGACCATCTTTATGTGTCGAAATATGCCTATGGTTATTCCAAACACTCTTTACCCTATCTGCTCCATAACCTCCCTTTACCCGAAGGCCGTATTTTCTCTCGCTTGCCAGAGCGGGGCGATGTCGTTGTTTTTCGGAACCCCAATTCGGGCATTGTTATGATTAAGCGTGTAGTGGGTTTGCCCGGTGATCGGCTGCAAGTCCGCCACGGGCAGCTTTATATAAATGGGGCGGCGGTGGAGCGAGACCGCCTTGATGGGCGGCTTTACCGCGAACATGCGACGAAACGCGTGCGCAGTGTGAATGTTTTCGGTCAATCCTTACCCGATATGGAAGAGAGTTTTGTCATTTACGAACGTGACGATACGCACAGGCTCGATAATACGCCCGTCTTTATTATTCCTGACGACAATCTATTTTTTATGGGAGACAATCGGGATAATTCTATCGACAGCCGCGATCCTGACAATGGCCCCGGTATTGTCCACATGAATTATGTTATGGGCCGGGCGGACCGCGTGATGTTTAGCTTTAAACGGTGTAACCGAAGTGAAGATTTATACTGCCCTGCCAAGAAGCGGGTGATGAAAAAGCTATAACGAGCCTCGACGTGGGGGCGTTGAGGGCGTATTGGTGCTCTCATAAGAATAGGTGGGACATGGCAGACCAAAAAATTTCAGAGATGAGCTTTGAAGATGCGTTAACTGAGCTGGAAGGCATTGTGGGTCAGTTAGAGCGCGGTGATGCTCCGCTTGAAAAAAGCATTACCATTTATGAGCGCGGCGCGAAGCTTAAAGCCCATTGCGAAGGCAAGCTCAAAGACGCGCAAATGAAAGTAGATAAAATTGTCCTTGATGGACAAGGCGGTGCAAGCACTGCCAGTTTTGACGCGTAATTCTGCCCTGATGTCCCTAGCTGCTCCTACACTCTCTACCCCTATGGATTTTCCATCTCGCTTGCGCTCTGTTGCAGAGTCTGTTGAGGCGCGGCTGTCGGGACTCTTGCCTGAACCGTCCGGCCATCAGGGGCAGATTATGGAAGCGGCGCGTTATGCAGCACTTGGTGGCGGAAAGCGGTTGCGTCCCTTTTTAACGGTGGAAACCGCCCGTATGTTAGGCGGGCCGTTAGAGGCCGCCTTAACTGTGGGCTGCGCGCTGGAATGTCTCCATGTCTATAGTCTCGTCCATGATGATTTGCCATGTATGGATGATGACGCGCTGCGCCGCGGTAAACCGACGGTCCACATTGCTTATGACGAAGCCATGGCGGTTCTAGCAGGGGATGCCTTGCTGACACGCAGTTTTGGCATTTTGGGCGACGTTAATTTGCCTGCAGAGGTTAAAGTCAAACTCGTCGCAGATCTTGCGGCATCTAGCGGAATGTTGGGCATGATTGGTGGGCAGGTCGTGGATATTACCGTCGCAGAAGACGAACGGGACGAAGCGCTCATCACGGATTTGCAAGCCATGAAAACGGGGGCTTTGATAGATTATGCAGTACGGGCAGGCGGTCTGGTATCAGGCGCGCCCGATGATCACTTATCCGCTTTGTCTGCTTATGCCCGCGATATGGGGCTGGCCTTCCAAATTCAAGATGATATTTTGGACGTGACAGGAGATGCGGAAATCGTTGGAAAAGCCGTTGGGAAAGATGCAAACCTTGGGAAAGCCACATTTGTATCAATTTTAGGCCTTACTGGTGCGCGAGACAAAGCGAAAATGCTGGGTCAAAGCGCAAAGAATCATCTTGAACCGTGGGGTGCATCGGCGCAAACCTTACGGGACACTGTGGATTTCGTGTTGGACCGTCAGCACTAGGACCAAGAAAAGGAATACGCGCAAAATGTCGCAAACGCCGCTATTAGATACCGTCAATATACCGTCCGATATGGATGGGTTTTCACGGGCACAACTCAAGCAATTAGCCGATGAAGTTCGCGCGGAAGTCATTGACGCCGTCTCTGTCACAGGAGGACATTTGGGCGCCGGTTTGGGCGTGGTTGAACTGACCGTCGCGATCCATTCTGTTTTTGATACGCCTGATGATAAGCTCATCTGGGATGTTGGTCATCAATGCTATCCGCATAAAGTGCTTACAGGCCGTCGTGACCGTATTCGGACGCTGCGAAAAGGCGGCGGTTTATCCGGCTTCACCAAACGCGCAGAGAGTGAATATGACCCTTTCGGAGCGGCGCATAGCTCCACTTCAATTTCCGCCGGAATGGGCTTTGCCGTCGCGCGCGACCTGGATGGACGCGATAACCACATTATTTCTGTTATTGGCGATGGATCGATTACGGCAGGCATGGCCTATGAGGCGATGAACAATGCGGGCGCAACTGACTCCCGGCAGCTCGTTATTCTGAACGACAATGATATGTCTATCGCTCCGCCTGTTGGCGCGATGAGCCATTTACTGTCCCGCACCGTCAGTAGCGGCGGTTACCAAGCCCTGCGCAGCACAGCGAAATCTGCCATTGCCCGCGCCCCGCGCCCGATTAAACGCACAGCCAGAAAAGCTGAAGAATATACCCGCGGCATGTTCATGGGCGGAACTTGGTTTGAAGAGCTTGGGTTTTATTATGTCGGCCCCGTCGATGGGCATGATTTAGACGCGCTTATCCCTGTACTCGAAAATATCAAAGCCATGAAAGAAGGCCCTGTCTTGCTCCATGTTGTTACGCAAAAGGGTAAGGGATACGCACCAGCGGAAAACTCCGCTGATAAATATCACGGCGTGTCCAAATTTAACGTCGTCACGGGCGTGCAATCTAAAGCCAAAGCCAATGCACCATCCTATACGAAAGTCTTTGCGGAGAGCTTGATTTCCGAAGCTCGCAAGGATGATAAAATTGTCGGTATCACAGCGGCTATGCCGGGCGGAACGGGCCTGAAGGAGTTTGGCCAAGTCTTCCCCGAGCGCATGTTTGATGTCGGGATTGCCGAGCAACATGCCGTGACATTCGCGGCAGGTCTCGCTTGTGACGGCTATAAGCCATTTTGCGCGATTTACTCGACCTTCCTCCAGCGCGGTTATGACCAAGTGGTACATGATGTGGCACTGCAAAATCTGCCCGTACGTTTTGCCATGGACCGCGCAGGTCTTGTCGGGGCGGATGGTCCGACCCATGCAGGGGCTTTTGATATTGCTTATCTTGGATGCCTTCCAAATATGGTGCTTATGGCGGCGGCAGATGAGAATGAGCTTGCGAAAATGGTCGCGACAGCGGTAGCGCGTGATGACGGCCCGACGGCCTTTAGATATGCGCGCGGCGAAGCGACAGGCATTGGGATTGACCCCAACCCGCAACCGCTCGAAATTGGCAAAGGCCGCGTCTTGCGCGAGGGCTCTAGTGTTGCGATTTTCTCTTACGGGACGCGCCTCGGCGAAGCCTTAGTTGCAGCTGAACAGTTAGAAGCGCTGGGCCTCTCTGCCACGGTCGCAGATGCACGTTTCGCCAAGCCGTTGGATACGGAATTGCTCTGCCGTTTGGCCGATGAGCATGAAGTCCTCATCACGATTGAAGAGGGCTCAGTCGGCGGATTTGGGGCCTATTGTCTCCACGCACTGGCTGATGCAGGGCGCTTGGATAATGGCGTGAAAATCCGAACCATGACTTTGCCAGATATTTATATCGACCAAGACAGCCCGGCTCTGATGTATAAGCAAGCCAAGCTAGATGCGGATTCAATCGTCGAAAAAGTCTTTGAAGTCATCGGCCGCGATGTGGCGGATATGAAGGGTTTGGCGTAAACTATTCCCTTCTTCCTAGGGCAGAAGGCATTTTTAGTGTAACGCTTTCCCATGCGCGCTGATCAATATCTTACCACTCATGGTCATTATGACTCGCGGGCGCGGGCGCAGGCCGCGATAAAGGCTGGGCTTGTTTCTGTTGATGGAAAGACCGTTAAAAAACCTTCCGAGAAAATAAAAGAGGGTGCGGTGGTGTCTGCGGGGCGAGAACATCCTTGGGTCTCGCGCGGCGGGATGAAATTAGATCATGCGCTGCGTGTCTTTAAGGTGGATGCGGCGGGCCGAGTCGCACTGGATGTGGGGGCGTCAACGGGCGGCTTCTCGCAAGTTCTCATCGCGCGCGGGGCTTCCAAAGTTTACGCTGTGGATGTGGGTCACGGCCAGCTTCACGCAGAGCTTCAATCCGAGCCGAAAATTATCTCTATGGAAGGGCAGGACGCCCGCAGCTTATCGCCGCGACTTCTTACGCCGCCGCCGAGCCTCATCGTCTGTGATGCGAGTTTTATTTCTGCGATGAAAGTGTTGGAAATACCTTTGCGATTGACGGCGGAGAAAGCCGACCTCATCACGCTGGTGAAACCGCAATTCGAAGTTGGCAAAGCCAATATTGGCCGCGGTGGTTTGGTGAAAACACAGGAGCTAGGCCTGCGCGCGCTGGACAGCGTAAAGCAATGGACAGAGCGGCAAGGCTGGGAGGTCGTGGCGAGCTGTCCATCGCCCATATTGGGCGGGTCGGGAAATACGGAATATCTCCTTCACGCACAGCGCCGCCAGTCCGAGCTTTAAGTCAAAGCTTTAAATCAGCGCTTTAAATTTGGGCAAATAAAAACCCCGCCCTAAACAGTCGCAATTTTGCGAATTGTTAAGGGCAGGGTTAAAACTTTCAGTCTGAGACTTATTTAAAGTCTAGCGACGACCTCTAAAACTGCGGCGACGGGAATTGAAACCTCTGTTAGAGAATCCTCTATTTCTAAACCCTCGGTTAGAAAACCCTCTGCTAGAGAAACCTCTATTCCCAACTCTCCTATTGGAAAACCCTCTATTTCCGAATCCTCTGTTTGAGAAGCCTAAGCCTACGCTGGAAAACCCTCTATTTCCGAATCCTCTATTGCCAAATCCTCCGTTGGAGAATCCAAAGCCTACGCTAGAAAATCCTCTATTTCCAAACCCTCTACGGCCGAACCCTCTATTGAACCCAGATCCAATGTTAATGTTGAGCGACGTGCGTCCAAAACCAGACCCGCCATAATAATAAGGCGATGAATAGACCGGCCGGCTATAGACAGGTTGGCTATAGTACACAGGCTGCTGATAATAGACCGGGCCTCCGCTTCGAAAACCGCCGCCACGGAATTGATTGCTGCGAGAGTTACCGTTTCCAGCAATGGCAGCACCTGCGACGCCGCCGATGAGGCCGCCCGCGATTCCAAATTCTGTACTTCGACCTCGCGGAGCGATGCCATCACCAAGAGCGGCACCTGCGGTACCGCCAATTACAGCACCTAAGAGTTGACCGCCGCCATTACTGAATTGGGCACTTGCGGGTGTTGCAAAAGCAAAAGCCGTGGTTGCGATAGCGACTGCGACAGTTTTGAATGTAAGGGAGGTCTTCATTAGATGTCCTTTCATCGACAAGAGTACGGAACGGCATCTATGATCAGGCGCACGTTTCTTTCCCCTTGTTATGAGACGTTTGCTGAACGTAACCTGAGCTGAATCTTAATGTTTTTTTAATAAACAGAAAGGTTTTAGGCGACCCAAAACGGCAAAGCGCTCTGCCTTATAGGGACAGAGCGCTTCTTTTCTCAGAGAGACATGTGGGGGATCTCTCAGAGAACTCCCAAAAATTGGACTTTGGCTAACCCGAAAAGTTAGCCAAATTATGTCTAGTTAAGTTGGTTCGACCTAGTGATTGCGACCACATGTTTTGCCGCTGTGCGAACCGTCTTTGATTTTTTTACCATTGGAGTCATACCAAGCTGAACCGTCACCGTAGCAGTATTCGCCACCTGTCACGATTGTGTCCGGAACACTCGTCCGTCCGCCTTCATAGTCTGCCAAGCATGTGCCTTCTGATATATAGGTTCCGACTGGGCAAGCTGGCGCAGGCGCTGGTGTGTAAACTGGAGCAGGGGCTGGAACGAAAACCGGAGCGGCTTCGACGATGCGAGCAGGCGCTTCGCAAGTCCCATTGCCCAAATCTATTGTGCCAGACGGGCAAGCTTGGTTTACAACAATTGGAGCCGCGCCAATGACGGTCTTTTGAGGCTCCTGGCATGTGCCGTTACCGAGATCCGTTGTACCTAATGGGCAAGATTGCGGGATTACGATTGGAGCTTGGCCAACAACAGTTCTCGCTGGCTCAAGACATGTGCCGTCACCTTGGT
>CAYWSI010000043.1:0-14351 GCA_964460585.1 uncultured Algimonas sp. | reverse complement strand
CAAATTTGTCCGCCGTGACCGCCATTTACGCCGGGCGCTTCCGTGACGGTGACAACCGCCGCTGCGCCCGCATTTTGTGTATCGAGCGGAAGAGGTGCGCCGATAAGCTTGAGAACCGTGTTGAGAATGCGGCCCCAGCGGTTGACGCGATTATATTCGACATGGCCTTTATAAATAAGGGCTTCACCAATTCCTACGCGCCGTCCAAAACGATTGCGAACGGGTAGAGGCAGTTCTCGCCATTGCCTATCAGTGAAAAGCTGGCGAAATCTCAAATCGCCAATATGGTGTGTGTGTTTGGGTTTATTG
The DNA here is from genome assembly GCA_964460585.1 of uncultured Algimonas sp. GTDB lineage: Bacteria > Pseudomonadota > Alphaproteobacteria > Caulobacterales > Maricaulaceae > Litorimonas. Next base: position 14,042 of record CAYWSI010000043.1, on the reverse strand, counting down.
TCCCAGTCTGCGTCTTCAAATCTATAGGCGACCATTTTGCCGCTCCTTTAATTCAATCTGTTTTTTGTCCTAGCTTGAGTAGTTTCACTACTGCGTCTCCCATCGAGACGAGGCGGGAAAGGGTTGAAGAGGGCAGCGACGACATTTTCATGTACCAACGGTCCATGGTGGCCGTGAATTCATGCATTTCGCGCAGGCGTTTGATTTGTTCGTCACTGACGTGATGGTCGCTTGCCGCTAGCGCGAGGCAATCCGTTAATGTGGCCAGCGCCGGGTCAATTTCGCGAGCTTTTCGGGCGGCCGCAATATGGCGCGCCACCTGCCAAACATCTGTTTCCGCAACAAAGTGATCTCGCCGATCACCCGCCACGGGAAATCGCCGGATGAGTTTAAGCGCGAGCAGCTCTTTGAGGCTATTGCTCACATTACTGCGCGCGACTTGCAGCTGCGTTTGAATATCTTCCGCGTTGAGAGGGCGTTCTGTCAGATAGAGCAGCGCATGAATTTGCGCGACCGTGCGGTTCACACCCCATGTGCCGCCTAAATCCCCCCAATGAAGGATGAAGCGATTGACGGCTTCTGGCGTTTTCTTTATATCCGTTATTTCTGTCATAACAGAAATATGAGGAATGAAGGATAAAAAGTCAAGAGAACCGTGGAAAATTTTGGCGGATTTTATGTCAGCCTATATGCCGTAAAGCAGAATAAAAAAATAATAGATATTTATATTTGCATATTTAATTTTACAATTTTAAATACTGCGACAAAATTACATTTTTACCATGACTTTCCTGTTTTTCTTTCCTAAACTATCTCTATGCAGGGTGAAAACGGACAGAAAGCGTTTAACGCTAAGGGTTTTGTCCCGTCCAAGACGTCTATCAGTGCGGCAAAGCGGGATGCGGCTTGGCTGAAGCGGATAAAGACCGATAAAGACCCGCAGGCGCTGTCTGATTTATTCGAAATTTATAAACCCAAACTAAAAGGCTGGTTGATGGCGCGCGGCGTTCCCAATGGAACCGCAGAAGATATCGTTCAAGATGTGATGATCAAAGTCTGGACGCGCGCCGAATTATTCGACCCAGAGAAGGCGAGTTTTGCGACGTGGGTGTATCGTCTCACGCGCAATAAATGGATTGATCATCAACGTAAGCACGGCCGAATGGATGTCCGCGATCCAGAATCAATGAAAACAATCGCCGATGATGAAGTGCAATCTGCGGAACAGGGCTTCATAACGCAGGAAAGTTCGAAAATCCTATATGATTATATTGGCCGCCTCACGGAGGTTCAGCAAATGGCCATTCGTATGGCGTTTCTCGAGTTTAAAACCCATAAAGAAATAAGCGCTGAAATGGGCCTTCCGCTGGGCACGGTCAAGACCCGTATTCGATCCGCTGTCAGTGCTTTGAAAGCGAGTATGGCAAGCCATCAGGGCGATTTGCTCTAACCAAAGGCATCATAATGATGGGTCACCGCGATGGTGATTTGCCGGACCAAATCTTTGGCCCGGTCCAGTGGTTTAATCACATGATCTGCGATATGGGCGAAGCCGCCAGAGACAACGGGGCCGTCTGTCTTTTCCGACAGAGCCTTTGTCCATTCAATCGGAGCGGTTTTGGAGGGGTATCTCTCCCGCAAATCCCGTAAGATATCGTCGATCTGAAAAGTTTGTAGGCGCTGCAGCGCAGAGAGGCGTGAGGTGGCCTCGTCAGAAATAACGGGTAAGTCGGTCATCGTAATCATCATTTTCATAATGACGGCGAGTCGAAGCGCATGAAGTATAATCAGCGTATCATTAGGCGCAAAATCTGCCTCCTCATCACAGCGCTTAAACACACGAAGACTATCATATTGATCAAGCCGCAAGCGGTTCGCAAGATCCATTATCTGTGAGCGCCACGGCGAGGTTTCTAGCGTTTCTGCGACGACCAGAGACCTGTTCGCGAGCAAAGGTTCTGCGCCCGATAGAGCGCGGCTAATCCAAAAACCTGGGTCAAAGAGGCGTCCATATCCGGTTAAAATCGAAAGATTTGTCCGGCCCATAGATTTAATGACGAGATCAAAGATGGACTTCGCCCGTGCTGAATTTTTATATAATGTCTCAAATTTTTCAGAGTCGATGCGGCCTGCGCGTCCCATTCCATAGATAATATTGGCGGGCGTTCCGAATTGCTGCAAAATCGCATTATGCGGAATGGCTCGCAAAAGACGCGGATTAAACATATCTGCAGCCGAGCCAGATTTCGCACGTTTCACGGCGCGGCTCCCCGTCGGAATTAACATGTTTTGACCAAGGCCGCCGAGTAGCCCGACATAATTTGGGTCGGAATAAAGCGCGTCTTGCTCAGACCCGATTGTCCGGTAAACATCCCAAGAGAAGTCTTTTTCCGTATAAAACAGGTCATCGGCCGCATTTGTTCGGTCAGATAATCTGCTTCCAAGCAGGGAGAAAACCGTAGCATCGGCCAGCGCGGGTGTCTGGAACCAAAGATAGCCGTCTCCGCCTTGGAAGCTGGTTTCATGACAGAGATGAATGCCACGGCGCTCAAATTGCAACATGGCCCAAGGGCTCATAGCATAATCAAGTCGTTCGCGAATGGTGCCCGGATGGCCGCCGCGCCCAAGACCTTCGCCGTGCGTATTAAAGACGAGCGCGGTGACATCTGACATATCATGGCGTTCCATCTGGCGTGCGAAATGGGATTGTAGCCGTTCAATGGCGAGTGTCGCCGGGATTTGCCCCATAAAGCGGCCTGCATCGGAAAAGCCTGTTTGGATCGCAAAGACGCCGCGGTCTTTAATGTAATCGCGGTAGACAGGGTTCTCCAGCATCTTCCCAATGATGCGCCCGCCATTATTGAGCGCGTCCGCCGTCTCAAAGAGCGGGGAGATATCAAGCATATCGGCCACACCATAACGGCGCGCGAGATAGAGAACAGACAGCGGAATTAAAGCGTCTTCTGTTTCGGCAATCAGCAAGCGGATTGGTACAGAGGCGTCGATATATTTCTGGACTTGCGCAATCAAAATCATTTTCTCATGCGCGGTGGATTTCTCGAGCGCGAGTGAGGCAAAATTAACGGGTTGGGGTTTGACGGATTTTGTGAGTTTCGTTGCGCGTTTGAGAATAGTCCGCGTGTCAGTGCTTGTGTCCGATATGCCAAAGATGCCTTTGACGCCTGACATGACGTGCCGTGCGTTGAGGCGGAAATGAATCCGAGCTGTGCCGAGACCAAATGATTTCATTTGCGCGCGTAGGCAAATGAGATCTCGCTGAATGTCGCGATTTGGCGCGCCTGCAATGGCAGCTTCAATATGAGGGAGCAGAGAGGTTAGTTCTGTAAAGCGGCGCGGTGATTTGCGCGTGAGATTATTTGCGGCTGCGACAAGGTTATCAGGATTGTCGAGGTCTGTTTCAAAAAGTGCCAGATCGCGTTCGGCGGAAGCCAGGCCGTCTTTGATGCTGTCGGAGAGTTTGTCGACCGCGTCTTCCGCTTTTGATTTAAATCCGCCTGCCGCTGCGATACGTGCGACGTCTTTGGCGTAACGGGCCAGTTGGTCGCGTTTTTCGGAGAGACGTAATCTGAGTGCATCGCCCCATGAAATATCCGTCCGCCCATCAATGTCATATCCCACCCAACTATAAGCGTCGGCGAGATGTGGTGTCACGCGCGTCCAATCTTTCGGGAAATGTTTAGCTGCGATGTCTAAAACAACCGCATTTAATTTACCTAAAGCGTCTTGAATACGGATGAGCGTTGCCTGCGTATCTTCGTGTTCTTCAATCAATGTCGGCGCACGTGTCGGAAGATAAGGATGTGTTTTCAGAGTTTTGGTTAGAGCTTTGACGGCGCTGGCATCAGATGAAGCAATTGCGCCCAATGTGTTTCTGATATCGCGGGAGAGTGAAAATGTAGGATGAGCGGTTAAGACAATCCCTTGCCCAGGGGTTTCCGCCCAGCGTTTAAAGCTCTTAAAGCCTTTTGCAGCTTGCGTTTTTGCAGCGCTAGCTATGTCATCGCTGAGATGTTTGAAACGGTCTACGCCCGCGCGCTCGCGCAGGCGATTGGCGCGGTCAATAGCACCGCGATCCGAGAGCGTTTTGACGAGGGCTTCAATATCGCGAAAGGCGACGCTGCGTTCTTCGACGGCCTTTGAAATATCATAGGCTAGAAGTTTCACAGGATTGGCTTGCGGGTCAGAGGCAACAGCCCGCTTATGTTCGGCCAAAAGTGTTTCGAGCTTTGTGTGCAGCTCTTGCGTCGTCATGCGTTTGATGGGGTCGCCTCCTAGAGAAATTTCGCCATCGCCGCCGCTGTATCTAGCATACGGTTAGAGAAGCCCCATTCATTATCATACCAAGATAGAACGCGGACCATATTCTCGCCCATAACAACCGTCTCTTCCAAAACAACGGAGGAAGAATGCGGGTCATGATTGAAATCGATGGAGACTGTTTTGTCTTCAACAATTTGCAAGACATTCTTGAGTGGGCCTTTGGCCGCTTTGCCGAAGGCGGCATTTAACTTTGCGGCTGTGGCAGGTTTTTTCGTATTAACGACGAGGTCGACCACTGACACATTTGGCGTGGGAACGCGAATGGCTTTCCCGTCCAATTTTCCAGCCAGTTCTGGCAAAACAAGACCGATAGCTTTGGCTGCGCCAGTTGATGTCGGGATCATAGACATGGCCGCCGCGCGTCCGCGGTTAAAGTCCTTGTGGTGGACAGAGTCTAAGGTGGGCTGATTGCCCGTATAGGCATGAATCGTCGTCATAAAGCCTTTCTCGATACCGAAAGTTTTATCTAAGACTTTCACAAGCGGTGCGAGGGCATTGGTTGTGCAAGAGGCATTGGAGACGACAATGTCTTCTGCTGTGAGCTCGCCGTCATTGACGCCATAGACAATTGTCTTATCGGCTTTTTTACCCGGCGCGGAAATCAAGACGCGTTTTGCGCCAGCATCCAGATGTTTTGCGGCGGCATCACGGGCCGTGAAGATACCCGTACATTCCAGAACGATATCGACTTTATTATCCGCCCAATTTTGATCTTCAATATTCCGGATGGCCGTGACTTCGATGTCTTCACCGCCAATATTTAAACTATTTTCGGTAAAGCTGATTTTGCCCGGGAAACGACCGTGAACGGAATCATATTTCAGGAGATGAGCCAGATTTTCGGTTGACGACAAATCATTGATCGCAACAATCTCCATGTCATCACGGCCTTGCTCGATTAAAGCGCGTAAGATGTTGCGCCCAATTCGGCCAAATCCGTTTATGGCGAGTCTTAGAGTCATGTCAGTCGCATCCTGTTATGGTTTTAGGTCAATATGGGATAGGGGCATTTCAGCCCTCCAAGCCCGTTATTTCAGCGGTCCAATAGAGTGCGAATCTTTCGTTTGCCAGTAAAAAAGTTATGGAAACGAATAATTTTTGCACATAATATTTTGTGTACGAAATATAATTCTATTTTGCCCTATTTTTGGGCGTGGAACGTAAGAACACCCATGAGAATTGTGAAAAGATGAGAATTGCCATCATAGGATGCGGTGTTGCAGGGTTGTCTGCCGCCAGAGAGTTGCGACGGCACGGGATAGATACGATTTTATTCGACAAATCCCGTGGCGTTGGCGGCAGAATGTCCACGCGCTATGCTGGGGAGTGGGAATTTGATCACGGCGCGCAGTTTTTCACCATCCAAGACGCTGAGTTTAAAGCTGAAATAGAGCGGGCGATTGCAGCTGGCGTAGTCAGCCCTTGGGAGTCCAAAGGGCTTTATCTGGACGCTGTGGGGCAGGTGAGCGCTGATAAGGGGCGGCAGCGCTATGTTGCCCGGCCGCGTATGAATAGTTTGCCGAAATATTGGGCGAAAGATCTAGAGGTGCAATTAGGGAAGCGGGTGAGCGCCGTTCAGAAAACAGAGAGTTGGACGCTGAGTTTCGAAGACGGAACATCTATGGGTGGATTTGACGGCGTTATTTCAACACTCCCGCCCGCTCAGGCCGTCCCGCTTTTACCTGTGAATTATGCTCCAAGCGCGGTTGTCCACTCGGCGCGGATGCATGTTTGTTTTTGCCTTATGATTGGACTGGACAGCCCGTTTCATCCGGGGTGGGATACGCTGCGCGTAAAAGGCCTTCCAATTGATTGGCTAGCCGTAAATCATGCCAAACCGGGTCGGTCCCAACAGGTCGGAACACTTGTGGTGCATTCGGAAGCGGCTTGGTCCGATGCGCATTGGGACGCTGAGCGTGATTGGGTGCAGAGCGTCATGTTGGAATCTGCCTCCGCCTTAGTTGGAACACCGCTCAATAAGGCACCCCATATTGCGCTGCATCGCTGGCTCTATGCCTCAAATAAAACCTCTCCGAATAAGCTATGCCTAGACGCTGATGGATATGTTGTTGCTGGAGACTGGTGCTGGGGCGGACGCGTTCAAGGCGCATGGCTCTCTGGCCGCGCGGCTGCACAAGCCTTTCTTTAATCCATCACGCTTTCGCGAAGCCTATAGACGAACGCAGAGCACCGTCTTATATGCGCGCTCATGACGAAAGCTGAAATCTATACGCAAACCGCAAGAGAGATTGCGGCGGTCCTCGACGGCGAGACGAATAATGTCGCCCGTATGGCGACGGTGAGTTGTCTGTTATCTGAAGCTTTTGACAGCTATTTTTGGACAGGATTTTACGTCGTTGATCCGAATAAGACAGATGAATTGGTGGTTGGCCCTTACCAAGGCACATTGGGATGTTTGCGTATTCCCTTTTCGCGCGGCGTTTGCGGAGCCGCGGCCAAGACGGGCGAAGTTCAAATTGTCGATGACGTCCATGCGTTTCCGGGCCACATTGCGTGCGATGCGCGCAGCCAAAGCGAAATCGTGGTTCCCGTTTACGGTCCTGACGGAAAGCTCTTTGCTGTCTTTGATGTTGATTCCACCGAAGTCGGAAGTTTTGACGCGGTTGATGCCGCAGGTCTCGCGCCCATTCTGAGCGGGTTAATCCTTTAGATGAGGTCTTCTTCGTTATCGATATGACCGCCAAGGGGTTGCGGTTTTCGGCTTTGTTTTAAACGCCTTTCAATCGTCGTAAATGCGGCACTAATCGTCCTATCAGACTCAATATCTGCGTGTAGTGTCTCAGGCGCAAATTCGGCCATGATAATGTCATCCAATACAGAAATGAGCTTGTCCCAATATCCTGTTTTTGAGAGAAACACGATGGGTTTGTCATGCAGATTTAACCGTTGCCAGCTCATGACCTCTGTCACTTCTTCTAGGGTTCCAATCCCTCCCGGCAGAATAATAAAAGCATCTGCGAGATCAAACATCCGCATTTTGCGGGCGTGTATGTCGTCAACAAACTCATGCTCAATGCTGGGAATTGTGCGCTCTATCGCATTGAGGAAATGCGGGATGATGCCGATGACCTTTGCGCCGCTATCGCGTGCGGCGCGCGCGGCCGCCCCCATCAAGCCTAACCCGCCGCCGCCATAGACGAGACTGTGACCTCGATGCGCAATTTCTTCGCCTAACTCAGCGGCAAGTTTCATATGTGCCGGGTTCGTACCAGGGGATGAGCCGCAAAAGACGCAAATTTTGAGTGATTTGGCGTCTGTCATTCTGTTCTTTTTCCTCTAATATCAGCTCAAAGACTGTCCGAGTTTGGACACGCCTTAGGAGATGTTGACCGCTTTGAAAACCTCGCCTTACAAGATGGTCCGTGCAGTTTCACGCGGGCGCTATATCCTCATCGTAGGGTCCGCTTTGATTCTAGCGATTCTTCTCTATTCTGCCTTTCGTTTCTCGGATAGGGCTGACACTGCACCGAACGAGCCGCCAATTATACCAGATACGGCCAGCGGGACGATGATTGGTGTTGAGCCTGCCAGTTTTCAGCAAATAGAAGAAATCACAGACGGTAATATTCAGCGATTGCAATTATCTGGGCATGCACAGGCGGGCGCCGCCGTTGTTATAACGAATAGAGGTGAGCGGCTACGGCAAGTGCCCGTAGATGACTCTGGACAATGGCGCGTTATATTGGACGTGCTGCCCAGTCTGATGGTTCTAAAGGCTCAACTTTATATGACTGAAAATTCGGCTGGTGTTCGTTCAGAAGAAACGGTGTTTCGTCTGCCAACGCCTCAAACCGAGTTATCAGAAGACGATGAACCCTCCGAGGCGGTCTATAAGACATCCTCTTTACTCATAGTCACCGCGCCAGGCAGCCCGACCCGTATTATTCAGTCTCCTTTTGGAGGCGCGCCAAGCACAGGCCCTCTAAGTTTGAGCGTCATTGATTACGACTATACTGGGGGAGTTATTATTACAGGAGAATCAACTATCCCTGGACGCGTAAGGTTATTTGCAGAAGACAAAGTCATAGGAGAAACAGGTATTGGCGTAGGCGGGCGCTGGAATTTTATTGCGGGGCATATGTTACCTGGCGCAAATATTACGCTGCGCGCCGCGCTTATTCCTGCTGCGGGTACGCCGAATGCACCGAGTGAACCCGCAATTGTCTCCGTCCCATTTAATTTTATACCTCCACCTCAAGAGGGAGATAATCCAGATGGGAGTGGATCTTTATTTGTAAATATTGATCCGTTGCAATGGCAAATTCGTCGCACTTTAATTGGCGGCGGGGCGCAGTCGACAATTATTTATGCGCCAAATGCGGCGCAGTGAGATTTAGCAGAATTAATTTACTCCGCGGCTTCGGGCTTTAAACCTTCAAACGCCGCGTCTTGTTTCTTCGGATTAAAGCGTCTTAGCCGTTGCAGCCGCTTTCTAAGAACGCTCGGCATGGCCAACATAACCGGCGTGACAATCAAGGTCAGGATTGTTGCGAACCCCAATCCGCATGCAATAACATAGGAAATAGGGGCCCAAATTTCTGAGGTACTTGACCCTTTTGTAGAAAATTCTCCCGTCGTAATATTGGCCTGCCATCCTAAAATCAGCGGGGTCAGCCCGACAATCGTCGTCAAGGTTGTCAAAAAGACAGGCCGCAAACGCTGCGCGGCGGTTCTTATAGCGGCGTCGACGGGTTCAAACCCATGTTCGCGTAAGCGTTGATAGGCATCGATGAGAACAATATTATTATTGACGACAATGCCAGCCAAAGCGATGATGCCTGTGAGCGTTAAGATCATTGAAATATAGGGGTAGAAAACTAATCCCAAAAGCACTCCAAAGACGCTCATGACGACGGCTAAGATTGTTAGGAAGACATGGTAAAAACTATTGAATTGCAAAAGTAGAATAACGCTCATCATAAATATAATCGCTACCCCTGCGATTTTGAAAAACCCAATCGCCTCTGAATTTTCTTCTTGCTGTCCTAGAACTCTGATTTGAACGGACGGCGGAAAAGAGGCCTCTTGCGTCAGCCAAGTTGAAATCTCCTCGGCGAGAATATTCGTCGCGTAACCTTTCGCCGCATTGGCTTGCACGTTGTAATAAGGCAGAAAATCTAAGCGTTCAATTTTGTCATTCCGAGGTTTGGCAATCCGTGTTGTGACGGCTGATAGCGGTAGTGCCCCTTGAGGCGTTTGAATTCGCAGATGATCTAATTCCGCAGATGTGCGAGCGGAGGCGGGGTAGCGAACACGAATGTCGACCTCTTCATCGGCGTCGAGGGGGCGGTAACGCCCAACCAAGGCGCCTTCGGTGACAAATTGCAAGGCGGATCCGATGCGCCCAACATCCAATCCTAATCGGCCCGCTTCCGCGCGGTCGACAACAAATTCCCACTCCACGCCGGGCAGGGGGGTTGTATCTTCAATATCAATAAGGCCGTCTATCTCGGCAAATTTTGCGCGAACTTTGGCGGTTGCTGCGCGAAGCTCTGCGGGGACATCGCTGCTAATCTGAATGCCAATATCTTTCCCAAGTGGCGGGCCTTGATCGACGGCGACCACTTCGGTGATAATCCCGGGAATGCCTTGCACCGCTTCGGTTAACTCATCCAAAATTGCTTGCGAATTACGCCTTTGTGCAAAGGGTAAAAGCTCTGTGTAGACGCGGACAACCGTATCTGACGGTATATTTCTCGGTCCGTTCAGAACAACATTTCCGCCGCCTGCGCCTTCGCCTGCGACCGTGTAGACAGAGGCAATCCCGTCAATATCTTCAATACGGGTTTCAAGGTCTGTCGCAATTTTCAAATATTGTTCTGGAGTTGTATTGCCACGAGACCGTGCCAAAATATAAATTTGTTCTGACGGGGATTGGGTGAAAAATTCAACAGGTTTAGGCGGCGTCCCAGACAGGGAGGCACCAAATAAGCTAACAATTCCAAAGGCGAGCGCAATCATGGCGGTTATCACGAGGAGTGGATAATTAATAATCCTCTGAATAAACCGCACATAAAGTCCAATTATGCCCGTTGTTGCAGACGGATCCCCGCCCCCAGCAGAGAGGCGAGTCATGTTTTCACTCGTTGTTTTTTTAGGTCGAAATCCGATTTTTGCGCCAATGGTGGGCAGAAAAATAAGCGCCATGAGCGTTGCCGCAGAGAGAACGTAAATCATCGTGCGCGGGAAATAAGCCATGAATTTTCCGACCTCAGATTCCCAGAACAACAGCGGAATAAAGGCGGCCAAAGTTGTCGCTGTTGAACTCATAATGGGCCAGAACATACGTTCCCCGGCCATTTTGAACGCTTCTAATCGCTTCACGCCTTCTTCCATTTTCCGGTCTGCAAATTCAACGATAACAATGGCGCTATCGACCAATACTCCGACTGAGAGGATAAGGCCGAATAAGATCATCATATTGATGGTTTCGCCCGCGATGAAAAAACCAAAAAAAGCGATGAGAAAGCTGGCAGGTATGGCCCAACCGACGAAAATCGCAGAGCGCCATCCCAGAGCGGCAATACAAACGATAAACACAAGAACAACCGCATTGATAATCGAGGTGGAGAGTTCCGCGATCATGTCTTTGATATTTTCAGAGCGCGATTGGCTATAGGAGACGTTGATTGTACTCGGCCAATTTGCGCTCGCCGTTTCGCGGTCGACGAGGGCTTGTATGCGGTCATTGGCCTCTAAAATATTTACGCCTTGGCGTTTACTAATCTCCAAACTGACGCTTTGCCGGCTATTAAAACGGGCAAGTGTGACTTGGTCTTTATAGCCGCGCCGCACTTCGGCAATGTCACCTAATTTGACAATTGCTCCATCCGTACCACTACGAATGACGAGCTCTGCCATGTCGGAGGGCCGCTCAATTAACCCGGGGAGTTTGATATTAAACTTACCGGAATTTGTTTCCAATGCGCCTGCCGGTACGAGCGTATTATTCCGGGAGACAGCCGCCGCAATTTCTTCAAATGTAATGCCCAGACTTTCGGTGCGTGCGGGGTCGATAATAGCTTCCAAAACATCCGTACGTTCGCCGCTGATTTTGGCTTCAAGGACGAGCGGTATGGCTTCAATTTTTCGCTGCAAATCTTTGGCATAACGTTGCAGCTCGCGCTCCGGCGCATCACCCCAGAGATTAATTGTTAGAATGGGGAGGGCAGAAAAACTAATTTCTTCAATGACGGGTTGTTGCGCTTCCTGAGGAAAATCCGCGCGGGCGCGGTCAACCTTTTCGAGCACATCCGCCATGACGTCGTCTGTATCGATATCAATATTAAACTCTAATAGGATGACACCGACATTGGCCGCGGCGATACCTTGTATTTCTTTCAATCCTTCGATGGATTTAAGTTCGGATTCCAAGGGCCGGACGAGCAGCCGTTCTGAATCCTCAGGCGACACCCCCGGCAAAACGACTTGGATGTTGATAAAGGGGATAGGAACATCGGGTTCTGCGTCTTTAGGCAGGCTGTCGACAGCGAGCAATCCGCCAATCACGGCGACGAGCATGATACCAATGGTCATCCGCCAATTGCGAATGCAAAAGGCGACAATGCCGGGCAGGCCCGATGCCGCGGGCGACATATCCTGCGAGGCCACTATGGGTCTCCGCTAGCTTGCTCTGCCAGCTGCGGCGATGTGGAGACCGGCTTTGTCGCGCCGTAACTTTCAACCGCATCGACGCGCATGCCAATGTCAACGAAATCTTGGCCTTCGATAATGATACGAATATTCTCTGGCAGTCCCGTGACCCAGATTCCAGTTGCGTCTTCATCAATGGTTTTTACAGACGCAAATTGCACGATATTGGCGCTATCGACATAGCGAATACCAACTGTGCCTGCCGCATTTATGGTGAGGATGTTGGACGGTACTTGCTGGGCTAAGGTTTCGCCAGAAGTGAGGCGAACCGTCGCTGTGACGCCGGCTTTGAGAGCATAGTCATTATTTGGAATTTCGATGACAGTGCGGAATGTACGGGTCGCAGGATTGGCTTTGGCTTCGACGAAAGTGACTTTACCTTCGCGGATTTGCCCTGTGGCGAGTTCAACCGTGGCAGGACTACCTTTTGAAACGCGGCCGACTTGGCTTTCGGTGAGCTGCACGTCGATTTTTAAGGGGGAGAGATCGACCAGCAATCCGCAGGAGAGGCCCGGCGTGAGATAATCCCCGACTTGCGCGTCTTGGCGTTCCCATATTCCAGAGAATGGCGCGCGAATAATAATATGGTCCGCTTCTATTTCCGCTTGCTGGAGCGCAGCACGCGCGGCGTCGAGCTGGGCTTCCATTGAGGTCACACGGGTTTGGGATTGAAACCCTTTTTCCGCCAAAGTGCGCGCGGCGTTTAAATCTGTTTCAATCGCGCGCAAATTCGCCTTGGCTTGGTCGACTTGAGCTTTGCGCGCCCCTAAGGATTGGCGGCAGACGGTTTGACCCTCTTTGACGCGCGCGCCTTCTTTGACAAAAGTTTCTGCTACGGGGCCGATTGTTTCGGCCTTAAGCTCGACTTCGCGATTGGCTTGGGACTGACCATATAGCTCCATCACATCAGGATGCAGGCTGGCGCGGATGCGGCGGACTTGCACGCTGGGCATGGTTTGATTGGCTTGTTCACTGAGGGTTTTCGGCGTTGATTTCGGTAAGGGGGCGTCTTCGCCCGCGCTATTCACCGCAAACCATATCGCCCCGATAAGAACGAGACATCCTGCAATAATGTAAGAACTGTTGAGTTTCATGGTCTGACTACGTGTTAAAAACGGTTAGGGTCTGTTAGTTTATGCTATTCCTATCCATCTTGAGAGGTCTTTGCGCCTTTTAAGTGACAGACCGCAAGTCACAATGCCGAAAGCTCGCCCGTCAAGAATGTATATCTCTGACTTTATAGGTAAAAAATGTAAAGTTGTATTTTGCAAATACCCATTTTTGCCAACCACCTGATAGCATTCAGAGCTTGCCTTTGCCTGTGTCATAACTAAGTTGCTCCGCTTATGTCGAATAGCAGCGGGGGATTACCTTGAGCGATATTTTAGACCAGTTGCAGGACCGCCGTGCGGAAGCCCGAAAAGGGGGAGGCGACCGCCGAATTGAGGCCCAACATGCCAAAGGCAAATTAACCGCGCGGGAACGGCTCGAACTCTTACTCGACCCCGGTAGTTTCGAAGAATTTGATATGTTCGTCACCCACCGCTCCACCGATTTCGGGATGGAGAAGAATAAAATGCCGGGCGACGGTGTTGTCACGGGATGGGGCACGATTAATGGGCGTAAGACCTTTGTCTTTGCGCAAGACTTTACCGTCTTCGGCGGCTCTCTCTCTGAAACCCACGCCAAGAAGATCACCAAGGTTCAAGAGATGGCCATGCGTCACGGCGCGCCGATTATTGGTCTGCAAGATTCGGGCGGGGCGCGTATCCAAGAAGGCGTTGCCGCGCTCGCGGGTTATACGGATGTGTTCCAGAATAATATCCTTGCCTCTGGCGTGGTTCCGCAAATCTCTGTCATTATGGGCCCCTCAGCGGGCGGGGCGGTTTACTCGCCCGCGCTCACGGATTTCATCTTCATGGTCCGCGATAGCTCTTACATGTTCCTGACGGGACCAGATGTTTTGAAGACTGTGACCAATGAAGTTGTCACGGCGGAAGAATTAGGCGGGGCCAAGACCCATACCA
>CAYWSI010000042.1:0-14511 GCA_964460585.1 uncultured Algimonas sp. | reverse complement strand
AACGGCGATATACGCAAGGTCTATCAGAGTGGCAAGCCCTAATACCGACGCAATCGCAGCCCGTTTCAATTCTGTAGAATAGGATTTTAAGCCGCGATTAGGCGGTCAACTTCGTCCACAAGCTGCCGCAAATGAACAGGCTTGGACAATACGGTTTGATTATTGACGTCCTGCTCACTCATCGCCACAGCCGCAAAGCCCGTGATGAACATGATTTTGATCCCAGGAGAGAGAATTTCAGCTTGTTTAGCTAATTCGATACCATCCATTCCCGGCATCATTATATCAGTCAGTAAAAGATCAAAGGCCCCATCGGCAAATTTCAAAGCCCGCAGCGCACGCTCTCCATCTGCACAAGCAATAACGTGATGACCTGCTTTTTCGAGCGCTTTTTCGAAAAAGCGCCGCATTCCGTCGTCATCTTCAGCATATAGGATAGTCGCCATAATTGCTTGTCCTGATCATGTTTCATTCTGGGTCTGACCGGTTCTAATGCAATGAACTGGCCAATATGCACTCTCGTAGCCTCGCAAACTTAAAAATGTCTAAGGACACATCATATTTTAGCGGTTATACTGGATAAATATGCGATTCAGAAATAAAAAAATATCCGAAGATTTGAGCCCCTTTGGTCAAGGATATGAGGTGCAGACCCCAATTGATTGGCTCAGCGGCGTCATTTTTGCTTCGCCCCATTCTGGTGCGATATATCCGCCCAAGCTTCTGTCACGCGTACAGGTGTCAGCGCATCAATTACGCCGCAATGAAGATATTTTTATCGACCATTTGTTTCACAGCGCCGTTGAAGCTGGCGCGCCCTTACTTCGCGCCCTGTTTCCAAGGGTCATCGTAGATGTAAATAGAGATGCGAATGAATTACCGCCGCATTGGGATGAGATGAATGGCGAGACCAACGCGGCGCCCCCCACATCCCGAGCCGCCGCTGGCCTTGGCGTCGTCCCGACATATTTATCAGAAAATCTCAATATTTATAACCGCTTACCGACTCTCAAAGACGTCAAGCAAAGGTTGACGACACTTTACCATCCCTATCACAGTGCTTTAAAAGAGCTATTGGACACATCTATAGAGCGATTTGGCCGGGCTCTCCTTGTCGATTGCCACTCTATGCCAGGGTTCGCACCTATGGGATCACGCCGACCAGACATCATACTTGGCGATAGGTTTGGAACCTCATGTCATCCTGATACACTCGCCTTATTCCAACGCCTCTTCACGCAAGCTGGATATAGTGTCGGTATAAATTATCCCTACGCAGGCGGTTATACGACGTCTCATTACGGCAAACCAGATGAGGGTATTGAAGCCATTCAAATTGAAGTAAACCGCGACCTATATGTAAATCCTGTGACACTCTCACCAAAGCCGGGTTTTGTCAGACTAACCCAAGATTTGCGCGATATTACACACGCCATCGTTACCTCAGCCATCCCTCAAGATTTAGCTGCGCAATAAATATCCATCTCATTTCGCGCGAAAAGCGAAAGTTTGGCACGCGACTTGCTCTCCTCATAAGCGAATATAACATTAGCTTTCCAGGATATCCGTTATGACCAGTGATATTGACTTACATGTTGGCAAACGTCTGCGCCGCCGCCGCCGTCTTTTAGGACTCACGCAACAAACACTCGCAGAAGAAGTCGGCATTCGGTTTCAACAAATTCAAAAATATGAATGTGGGGCCAATCGGGTCTCGGCTGCGCGTTTGTTCGAATTATCCGAGGCTTTGTCTGTTCCTATTCAATATTTCTACGAAGGCCTTGGGTCACAAGATCCGCTCTCAGGTGAAACAGATCCAGATGTGATTGCACCTGATGTTTTATCTCGCAAAGAAACCATGGATCTCGTGAGAGCTTACTACGCGATGGATGAAGCCCCACGGAAACATATGCTAGATCTCGCGAAATCGCTGGAACAAGCCAATAAACCCAAATTGCGGTTGGTTGCGCAATAGACAGCTCGCAATCTGACTGATAGCTCCGCATTTATGGAACTATCAGATGAAATCGGAAAGCGGCTAAAGCACTTTGATATATTGTCGCGCATTGCGCGCGCCATTACCCTACCCTTATTCGCTAACCCAAAAGGGGTTGAGAATAAAGCGGCGGGCAATGATTATGATCCCGTCACGCAAGCCGATATAGACGCGGAAGATGCCTTGCGCGCCTCCATCCGGCAGGCCTTTCCTGACGATTCAATTGAAGGCGAAGAACGGCCCGATCATATAGGAACAAATGCGTTTTCTTGGACGCTGGACCCCATAGACGGCACGCGGGCTTTTGTAGCAGGCGTTCCCGTTTGGAGCACGCTAATCGCCTTATCTCACGCAGATGAAGCCGTTTTAGGCATGATTGATCTGCCTGCGCTAGACACCCGTTATATGGGTCGAACCGACGATACAATCCGCCCCGCTTGGGTGGAGCGTACACGCCATTCAATAGACGCACTAGAAACGCGCCCGTGTCCCGAAATACGGGACGGTATTTTGGGCTGTACAGCTCCTTTTGGCATGTTCCGTCCCGGAGAATTAGCCGCCTTTAAAATCATAGGGGCCGGCACGAAATTTATGCGTCTCGGTTTAGATGCTTTAGGATATGGACTTCTGGCGGAAGGCCGCATGGATATCATTGTCGAAGCAGGTATGAAGCCCTGTGATGTGCGCGCGCTAATTCCGATTGTAGAGGGGTCTGGCGGGCGCCTCACCAATTGGGAAGGCGGAAGCGCGGCAGATGGCGGCCGTGTTGTTGCCGTTGGGGACGCGAGATTATTGCCTGAACTTTATACCTATTTGGGCCGCGCCATAGACGATTAACCCAAATGTTTATTCGCAGGCATACATATAATTGCCGCATGTTTTCATGAAGTGAACCACGACCCCATTAGCGCTTCGGATACGGAACGCTTCACGATCAGACTCTGCAACGGGTAAAACTGAAAAACTATAATGATGTGGTTGTCCAAAGCCCATCAGTCCGCGAGTTCCCACAGGTAGAGTCTCTTCGGTAAACATATGAGGCTGCGCATCCAACCAACCATTAGAATAACCCATAGATTCAAACAAATGGTTCAAATAAGCTTTATCTGTCGCGCTTTCGAAATAACGCGCATTTAGTTTTTCGTAAAACTCAGATGGCGTTAGATCTTGGCTATCTCCAAATTGTGGAAGTGTACCTAAACGCGACAACTGTTTAGGTTCGCTATCCAAAGGTACATCAAAAATAGCGATTGGTGAACGCCCGCATTGGTTTAGGTTTTTAAGCTGTACAATTGGTTCAACTGGTTCATGACTTACGTCATTGGCTGCTTCAAAAATTTCGACAGGGGCCTTTTCAGCGACAATAACATCAGCAAGTTCAATCACATCAGCCGCTTTATCAAATTCAACAATCTCATCTTCGTGAGAAGGTGCAAGTGCGGCAAGTTTGTGAATCGATTGAACAGGTGCAATCGCAGCGACTTGAGGGGTTTCAGGGGCTTTAGGCGCGCTTAAAATCTGACGGTTTTCGACAGGGCCCAAGGTATTCGCAGAGGGGCTCAGGCGGCGTAATAATCCACTAGCCGTGTTCTGATCAAACTTCAAACGAAACTGCAAATAGGCCCCTTTACGGCTATATTCGGCGGCTTCGAAATCATCATCTCTATATCCTTGGACATTATAGCCCGCACTTATCCAAACATTTTTTACAGGCGACACCCCAATACTAGGTCCCCAAGCATAAGACGTTCCAACATCTTTATTCGTCAAGACTGAGCCGCGTAGCCCAAGATCAATTTTCTCCGTGACATCAAAACGCGTTTCTCCACCGACAAGGTGAGTCCAATTTGAAACGTTCTGATCCCCAATATCTGTTTTGGTATATTTCGTTCCGACATTTGCCGACAGCTGCCAGCGATCAGAAATCAATGTATTCATAGCCGCATTATTGACAAGCTTCGTCGTGTTCGCGCCAGATAAAGGTTGAGCGTTGAGAACATCAAATCGATTGAAAAAGACTGTGTCCTCATTTCGCGGACGCCAAGAGGCCCCAAGACGCGCTTCAAACAACTTATCTTTTCCCGAACCATCTGGCGGGCCAGAAATACGCCCGCGCCCTGTGGCCGCGAGAGAAAATGTATCAGAGAGCTCACGAGCAGCCGAGCCAGATAAGACCCAAGTTTGGTCATCATTATTATCACGAAATTCGACGCGAGCAGATGAGCTCATTTTCGTATCTCGATAAGCCAGACCCGCATAGACGGCTTGGAAGTTTTCGTTCTCTTCAAACGGAGAAATCACCGCATCAGGCGCCACCTCTAAAAAATCGGCTTCTTGGCGCAATAATCTACGCCCTCTTGCACCGAACTGACCTGAAATATTTTCTGTAAAGCGGACAGATTGGTCCAAGCCAACAGTCGCACCGACACGACGGCCGCTTTCATTAGATAAATTATCCGCGGCGATTGTCGCCGTCCCGCCGGACCACGGCGTTGCGGAGACGCCAACTGTTGTGTTACCCGACTTCTGCCCACCACCATTTAGAATTTCATGACGCACATTGATTGTTGCAAAATTTCCGACCCGCTTATCAACGCCAACTGTCAATCTTTGAGGTTGATTAGACACACCATCTTCTCCGTCAATCGGTGTTTCTGCCGCAGCCTGTAAGGTCAAACCATGCTTGCTAATATCATAGGATGCCCGCGCAACCGCCAAAAACGATGTCCGGTCATTCCCATTCACAAGATCATCTCTGGTCAGGCGTAACCCGCCGGATACGTCCAATTTTGTTCCATCATGAGAGGCCAAAATTTCACCACTCGTCCGCGTATCACCTGTCTCAAGGTTTTCTTCACGGTAAACTTCAGCATCTAGATGGCTCGTCGAACGGCGGCCTGTTTCAGAATCATTTGTTTCATGCACTTTCAACGAACCCTGTGCGCCATATCGGCGAACACCATTCGTATTGGACGTGCGCTGTCCTAAACCAAACCCACCATCTTCTTCACGGTAATAGGCTTCTGCGAGAACAGATTCAGACGTATGCACAATCTCTAAAAGCCTTGCATCTGCCACGCCCTGACCATCATTAGACTGATCCGTCACCGCATATTCCGCGCGAATTTCGGTATTGTCTGTAACCTGCGCAATGACATCAACACCAATTTGATTTGACTTCACGCCAGCAGCTAGAGCGCTGCCATTTTCATGCGTAAAGGTCGAGCCAATTTGAACACGGTCATTCAAGATTTGTGCCTGCACGCGTCCGCCAGCCGTAATATTGCGTTCAGCATCTTCTGAGGTTTCATAATCAACAATGATAACATTCGGATTGAAGTCCCCATCCGTCGCATCAACAGGTAACCGGAAAATGAGCTCGCCCGTGAAATAATCCAATGTATAGTCAAGGAAACGAACAAGCGTTTTTGTTTCCAAAACAACATCCGGACGCACGCGGTCACGTGTTTCAACCGTAATTTCTTCCGATTGCGGCAAAATCAAATCATTGGATAAGCGGTAAGGTCCAGAGAGGCCTTCCGCTGCGATTTCATCTTTTACAAAACCTTGATTCGTTTCAGCCGCAAAACCGAGGACTTGTAAATTTTCGCCAATATATTCAGCCTTCAACCCAGTTAGCTTGCGATTATAGCTCGTCAAACGACCTTCTGTGACATTGGTGTCGAAGTCACCAAACAGAGCATAGGCTTGACGTTTTTCAAGTTTCACAAAGACTGGATAGCGAGAGACACCTTCAAACTCTTGGAATGTTTGGTCACCATAAAGCGTGTAATAAGCATTTGGATCAATCTCACCTTCAAACGCTGCATCGCGATTGCCTCGGCTCTTGTCCGTATCCACGGCAAGCGTCATAAGCCAATTGCCCTTGATCATACCTTTCGCAAAAAAGGCGATCCGTCCATCTGAGACAACATCATCGGCATCCCCAGCAAAAGCGGTCACATTACCTTCAACATCTTGCAGAGCGGCTGAACCTTCTGCGAGCCCAACAAGAATCCAATCGCGTTTTTCAGGCTCCAGATACATGTAAATTGGAACGTCCCGACCCGTATCCAATGTGACAGTCACAGTCACCTTACCGGTTTTCAAAGTCGGCTCTAACGGCACACGTAAGATCCCGTCACTCCCAACACTAAATTCACGCCGATTTGAAAGCGGCGAAATCAAAGTCTCTGTCTGCTCTCGCAGACGGTTATCCCCTGCCGCGTCCAAAAGACGATATGGCTCTTCTAAATTGACCCGAGCAATACGTCCCGCATGAACAGGGCGACCAGATTGATCTTCCAAACGAATAGCAATTTCGGGCGACGTCCGTCCATCGGCGACCAAAACCGATTGGTCAGGCACAGGCGTCGCACGGGCAATATCTTTAACGAACCAAATTTCTTTGCGAATTGTCTGCGCGATGCTTCCGTCAGGATTATGAACATCAGCGATAAAGACATTACGGCCATCTTGCAGCGGCAAACCCCGCCAACGCGAAATTTGCACCTGTCCATTTTCGCTTGTGTCCGCACCTTGGAAATAATACCCCGCAATATCTCGGTCGTTCAAACGTATTTTCACTCTCTGACCTTCGGCATGTTTAATACCAACATGTGTAGACGGAATAGAGGGTGTCCGGTCTGGAGAAGGATAAGCCCATTCTGGCGTATCGTCTTGTTCATTTAACCACAAACTATCAAAATCGAGGTGTTCTGTTGTATCTTTAAATTGCTGCTCTTCAACGGCTTCTTCAATCTCGCCTGTTTGCTTCAAATAGAAGTTTGCACGCCAAATTCCGCCGCCTTGTACATCGATAAATTTGGAATTATTGACACCCGCATATTGTGTGTTTTCTTCACATGTCATCAACTCGAAACCTTTAGGCAAAGTTTCTTCGTCAACCTGAACAACATGTGTCCCTTCGCTTACACCCTCAAAGTGAAATAAGCCATCGGGGTCAGAGACAACATAGGCACCGGTTTCCATATAAAGCCGAACGCCTTGTACACCGATACCTTTACCAATAGGGCGTGCCCAATCAGCATTACCGTCACAGCTTTGTTCTGTCACGCGGCCAATAATCGTGCTTGTGGAGCGAAGTAAATCTTCTCTCAAATTAATACCGGCCCGCGCTACATTTGACAACGGCTGCATAAGTGAATCGAGAACAACAGCCTCATTAACCGCTTCGCCTAAATGCGCCCCTGGTCCGACAAGCAAGGCATAATCCAGTGTCACGCTTTCGCCGGGCGCGAGAGCATCTATATCAAATGTTAGAAGTGTCGCATCTTCAGAGATATCTGGGTCTTCTGAAGGAAGAGATTCTATACGTGTCGTCCCTGGGACATAACGAAAACCAATAGGCAGAGTATCAAATAAATCCACGGCTGATACTGTCTCGCCTGAATTTTGAATTGTGACCGTATAATTGACGTAGTCACCGACATCAGCTGTGTTACGGTCAGCCGTTTTTGTAAGAACAATATTGCTCTCTGGGTCGAGTGGAATATCAAATCTTAAAGGCCCGCGTTCGGCCACCGTAAAGGCCTCACCTAAAGATGCCGAGGTAATAACAAAACCTTCTTGTGCTCCCAACTCAAGCAAATCATTTTCTGGAACAATGGACGCAAAATTAAAGCCTTCAGGCGGCACGACTTCGATACGGTAAGTCCCAGGGTCTACAGTAGGATAATTAAACTGACCAAGATTATTGATATAGTTCAATCCGGCCCCATCGACCACATCATCGCCAGCGACTACTTCAGCAGGAAAGGTAGAAAAACCATCAACACCGAAGACAGTCGCCCGCGTGCCTGTTTCAACATTTATTAAAGTGATAACGGCATCGTCTAACCGCGCACCATCAGCTGTAGAAAAAACACTATTGGATGGGTTTAAAAAAGCCGTATCGACAGTCACATCTGTACTGTCAAAAATATCTATATAAGTCGCTGTCAGCTGCGTATTACCGCCCGCGCTGATCCTGCCGTCACTCGTGTCAACGTCGGCAGGTGTTGAGGGCAAAAAGGCGAAAAATTCGCCCGTATCTGGACCTGTCTCATAAAGCCGCAGGGTAATGGCGTCGCCATTACTGGCCTCAATCGTAACGACGACGGTTTCGATTTCATTGCTGTTTAAGTTCTGGCCCGCATCTAAAACACGGACAAACACAAGCTCGCCAGCTAAATATGTTGTAGCTGGAATGAGCGGAATTTCTGAGGAAAGGTCAATGCGAGTATCGCCGCCTAAAGAGCTTAAAGGCGCCGTTTGTGAGACGGGTGGATTAATAAAGGGACCACTTAATTCACCTGAAGGCGAAAAATCAGTCCCATTAATCTGTCTAAAAATTGGATTATCTGCAGTTGGTGCGTAACGGAAAAACTCAATGACAGCTGGTGAGTCGGCCGGACGTATGACAAATACAGCGGAACCCGTGCCAACCGTACGTCGTTCTTCACCGGCCGTATATGTCATGGTCGCAACATTGACGACTTCCGTACCAAAATTCCGGACGGTCAACTCATCTTGCGCAACTGCATATGAAGCAGATCCAACCCAGGCGGTGGCCGCTAAGACTATCAGTCCAGAGATATGTGGATGAGAGTTTTTCATATATTGCAGAGGCAATCAGAGAAACTAGCGAGGTCTTGATAAGTCATGTCTAGAAAATCCGTCACCATATGACAGAATGCAGACGGGATGACTTTGATATGCCGCCGTTCAGAAACTGAACGGCGGCATATCAAAAAACCTAAACCAGTAATCTAGTTGATGGTTGCTCTAATAACGAGGTAACCAATCGTTGGCGTAGCAGCCGAACCTGATGCCAATGTGGCATTCGTCAATTCAACATTACACGCAGCGGCAGTTCCATCACAGACCGCACCTGCACTCGGAGCTGACAAATCGCCAACTGGTGCCGTCGTCGGAAGGAGAAGATCGCCTCTCACTTCGGCCTGTTGGAATGTCAGATTGGCAGGCAAGATATCTGTTAAGTCGATATTCGTGGCATTTGTTGAACCAGAATTATTGACTTCAATAACATATTCTACACAGCTATTTGGTGTGAAATACTCTGTATTACCTGTCGGTTTGACATAGCTTCCAGCCGCTGGAATTGCGTCACATGTGCCGTCAGCCGCTGCCGCAATACCAAAGACTTCTTTGGTCGCTGTGACATTTGGATTTTCGACAATGTAGTTACCGCGTGCAGAATGCGCACCGTCTTCGGCTGCATCGTTCGCCGCTGAAGCAGGACCATCTTCATCCGCCAACACGTTTTCAACAGTGAGCGGGTTAGCATCATTACCGTCAGTGTCAGCCAGAGTTTCTGTGAAGGTCAGAGTTACACCAGTGCCGCCCGTGACCGTTTGGGTGTCAGCATAAAGCAATATACCGCCTTCGTCAGTATCTACCGGTCCAGCTGGAATATTTTGACGAACAAAAACAAAGGCGCGTTCATCAGCTTCCAAAACAGGAACATTAACAGACCCTGGTGTTGTGTTATAGTTTTGCGGCGTACCAGCAGCGCGTTCTGCCGCGCTTAAAACACCATCACCATCCGTGTCATCGCTCTCCGCATAAAAGATAATATCTGGCGCGGTTGTTGCGGCAGTTGTATTAAAATCATCATTAGTCGCTTGTTCAAAATCGAGCAGATATGCGTGTTCATCGTTACCATTATTAACAACAACAAATGGTAAGAGGACGTCATCCTGATCGGCGATAACAAATGTGTCGCCAAGACTGCTAACTGTCACATTTACGAGACGGTCAACGTTGAAATCAGTCGCGTTCCCAATGTTATCAATTTGAGTTTGCGGCGTGTTATTCACTTCATAATTCAAAGTGAACGTGTTGGAGACAGTCGTTCCCGCAGCTGTAAAATCATTCTGCGCAAATGCTGTACCCGCTGAAAAGGCTGTAAGAGCTGTAGCCCCCAACAACCCTTTAAAAAATTTGCATTTTGTCATTTTCTTAGTCCAAAGGTTAGTTGATGGGGAGACTATATGAAATGATAGTTAAATGGATGCCAATCAGCATGGTTAATTAAGAACGAAGAAACACACATTCATCTGCCGGTCATGTATAAATAAATCTTATTTAACAACGCACTAAGCTAGTAAGGTGAAAATATTATTAAGTAAAAATTTCTGGATTTTGTTTGAAATTTAAGTTTAGAAAAATTTAAATAATGTCGTCAAACAATACAATCAAAGGTATTAATTGGTCGTTGATAAAATAAAATCACGAACATTTCTCACCCTTTTTACAGATCTCAGTGGCTCGCAAAGCAAGTGCATTAACCCGTGAAAAGTCTTAAAATAGCGCAAGAGCCATTTCGTTTTTCAAACAAAAAGTCGCGAAAACCTTATCGCGACTTAGCGTAAACGCGCCTTAAAACTGACCTCATCACTTGTTCCAACAGCAACAGGTCCCGCAATTCGCCATTGTATATGCGTAATATCATCTACATTTGCCGCACGTG
Organism: uncultured Algimonas sp.; assembly: GCA_964460585.1. GTDB lineage: Bacteria > Pseudomonadota > Alphaproteobacteria > Caulobacterales > Maricaulaceae > Litorimonas. Next base: position 4,021 of record CAYWSI010000042.1, on the reverse strand, counting down.
TCCCCCCGCCCACAGCCGGTAAAACAAGCGCATCACGTTCTGAAAAAGACGAACCGCCATCTGTAGAATATCTCACAACTGCACCTGGGCGATTAGCCGTGCCTTCTAAGTAACGCACATCTGCAGGCACAGGCATGGCTAGGACAATATCTGTCGCAGATTCAGATGAATCATTGGTATAAACGACAGTATAAACGACTTTCTCGCCCGGCGTGACTTCCGCCGCACTGACAAGCTGCGTTTGTGTTGTGCCATCTGCGTTTTGAACTGAAATCTCTTTTTCAACCTTTTGGGTCGCAGTTAGAGCTTGCGCCGATATAGTCGATGCGAGAGCGGCAGTCGATAAAATCAGAATGGTAAATTGACGAATAAACATGGTGGCACCCTTAGTGTTGGATTTCCGTTTCTAATTAAAGGTAGTCGGATAGGCTTAACGGAGCTTTAAATTTGCAAAGGCTCGAAATCATCATTCACAGTATATTCATTCCCAATTTCAAACATCGCATCGCACTGGGACCCGCAAGTGACGGAAAATTGTCAAATCTAAAAAAGTAAAAAACCAACGCTTATAAAAACGCCGAGGCTGAGAGAAAGTCCTAAGAGTGTTAAAATACCATCGCGCGCGGTGATCCCCAATCCAAACAAAAGTATGATAGCCGCAGGTGCCACAACAGCGAAGGGTAGCATACCAAGCGGAAAAAAGGTAAGTGACAGAATTATTGCAAAAACAGAGACTAAGACTTGCATGGGTCCCGTCGCCGCCCATTGCAGACGAGGCCGAATAATGCCGTCGATTTTTGCCAAAACAGGCCGCACCTTTTGTTGAACTTTTAACAATTTATCAGCCGGAATTTTCACCTTCCGTAAAATTTCAGGCATCCAAGGTGTATTTCGCCGAAATAGGAGCTGTAGAGCAAAAACGATAACGATAACGCCAAAAGCTGGCGGTATGCCTGGCAAAGCACCTAAAGGCGTCATCATACACAAGCCGCATAAAATCATAATCGGCCCGAAGGAGCGATCCCCAAAAGCCTCAACAACCGTTTTTAAATCAACAGAGTCGTCACCGTCCAAAGTGGCGGCAACTTGCTCTAAAACACTTTGTAGAGGTGTATCCTCTTTGCGAGCGGATTGCGTGTCAATTTTATCTTCCATGAGGTGACAAATGTGGTTTACAGGGCTAGGGCGCAAGCTTGTTTTTGATAAAAATTTTCTAAGGCTCGAAATATAATGGAATTGGAGCTGTGGCTCAGCCTCGTCGCCCTGTTCTTTACGGGCGGGTTAACCCCTGGACCCGCCGTAATGCTCGTCCTGGCCTCCTCTTTCCGATATGGTTTTAAACCCGCTTTGCTACCCGCCCTTGGCGTCGCCTCGGCGAATGTGGTCTGGCTTGTCTTAGCGGCAAGCGGGACAGCAGCCCTGTTCGAAATATACCCACGCGCAACGCTCGCCTTAAAAATTCTCGGCATTCTCGTCTTAGGGTGGATGGCGCTCTCTGTTATGTTTGGCCCGTTACCGCGATTGGAACCAGACCCTGAAGACGCGCCGAAACGCGGACAGCTTTATGCAAAAGGGGTTTTACTGCAAATCACCTCGCCCATGCCTCTCGTTTATTTCGGCATGTTGCTACCTATGTTTTTTCAAACGGAGGCACCGCTCGCGCCGCAATTTTTGACGATGTTAGTCACCGTCACAATTTTGGAGTTATTTGGCCTGTCAGTATATGCCTATGCAGCGCAATCTATTCGGCGATTTTTACAGAATCCAAAAACGGGACGCATTTTCAACATTCTTATCGGCGTTATTATGATTTTATCAGGTCTATTTGCTGTGCTTTCCACATCATAGCCCTTGTAAAGACAGGCTGCGGCGCTATCAGGCCTGCGAATATAAAAGGATAGTTTCCATGGATATGAGCAAAATCCCAACAGGGGAAAACCCGCCTTTTGATGTCAATGCCATCATTGAAGTGCCGCTTGGCGGCGAGCCGATCAAATATGAATTAGACAAGGCCTCTGGTGCCATGTTCGTTGACCGCTTTCTCTACACCGCGATGCGCTATCCCTGTAATTACGGCTTCCTACCCCATACATTGTCGCAAGATGGTGACCCGACCGATATTATGGTTGTGGGCAATCGCGGCGTCATGCCGGGATGTGTTGTACGGGCACGCCCCGTTGGCGTGATGCTCATGGAAGATGAAGCCGGCATGGACGAAAAAATCGTTGCCGTACCGCATGGGTCTCTGACGCGATATTATGACAATATCAAAACTTACACAGATTTGCCGCAAGTCCTACAAGATCGCATCCCGCATTTCTTTGAACATTACAAAGACCTTGAACCCAATAAATGGGTGAAAGTCCTAGGCTGGGAAGGCCCAGAGAAAGCCGGGGAAATGATCATGGACGGAATCAGAAATTTCAAAGGTTGAACGTAAAGGCGGGCGCATACCCCGCCTTTTTATTTTGGCGTAACACGTAGTAAACGCCCGTCATTATCTTCTAAGACATAAAGCGCACCGTCTAAGCCTGTTTCAACTTCGCGAATACGCTTACCCCATTCAAAGCGCTCGGCCTCTTTCGCAGTGGGGCCGCGGCGGCCTTCTTCAAATTCAACACGGACAAGGGCTTGAGAAGACATGCCGCCAATAAAGCCGTGCCCTTGCCAATCGCTAAACAGCTCTCCGTCATAAATCGTTAGGCCTGCCGGACTTATTGCCGGCACCCAAAACGCCGCGGGCGCTTTAAAGACTGGGTTCGTATCGTGATCGGGAATTTCAACACCCGAATAATGCGTCCCATTAGAGACGACAGGATAGCCATAATTTGACGCGCGGGTGATATGGTTCAGTTCATCACCATGACGTGGCCCCATTTCATGCACCCAAAGCCGACCTTTTGCGTCGAAATCAATACCTAGAGGGTTACGGTGTCCGAGTGTCCAAATTTGTTTGGTCACACCGTCTTGAGCTGCAAACGGATTATCATCCGGCACTGTCCCATCCGAATTAATCCGAACAACTTTGCCCAAATTCATTTGCATATTTTGGGAAGGGGTAAATTTCTGCCGCTCACCCGAGGTAATATAAAGATAGCCGCCGCCATCTTTTGCATTCTCAGGACTAAAGGCCATACGGTGACCATAATGCCCATTGCCCGTCATCTTAGGTAATTGGGTCCATATCCGTTCACGTTTGACAAGCGATCCGCCCCGCGTGGAGGTTGTCAAAGTCGCGCTATCAACAACAGCGCCAGAGAGGCTATCGTCTTTTTCATCTCGCTCAACATAGGAAATATAAATACGTTTATTCGTCTTGAAGTCGGGGTCGAGTATAATGTCGCCCATACCGCCTTGATTGCGTTCAGTCACTTCAGGCACATTGCCGATTTTACCAAGTTTCTTGCCATTACGCCCAACCAGCCAAAGATTGCCGCTTTGTTCGGTTACGAGCATGCGCCCATCTGGCAAGATGGTCATCGCCCATGGACCATCAAAAGACTCCAATTCAGTGATTTCAATTTCAGAACCAGACGTCCCCGTTATCGTCTCGGCAAAAGCCGCAGGGGCTAAGGCCAAAATTGCGGCAGAGAGAATAAGTGTTCGCATGGTGAATACCCTCAAAAAATTTGCTCTAACCCACATTAGGATTGCCCTTATCATAAGGTCATATCTGGGCAGGTAAAAGGAAAGAATCTCCACGGCAAAACACGTTCACGTGCAATCTAGCCGTCAAATTCTGAATTTTTCCTCTGGTCTTTCCCTCTTGACGTCACCTTACAGCTTTGTCACAGAAAAACCCTACGCGAAGGGAAGCGCCCATACCGTAATAGCGGATGGCGGCCAACTTCATACTCGCGAGGGGAAGCGTGCCACTGTCAAGACAGACAATGACGGCACGGCCAACTTCATAACACAACCGGACGGTCGGCCCTTGGGCAGTTGTCAGGCCTACGTCCTATCCAGGGAGAGACGTTGTTATGACACTCTATCTAATTATCGCCGCGGGCTTGCTCGCGAT
>CAYWSI010000041.1:0-14593 GCA_964460585.1 uncultured Algimonas sp. | reverse complement strand
GCGCGCCGGATGAGCGCCGAAACCCGTAGCTCTGTCTTCAACCGCGCCATCTAAACGGCGCAGCTCAGAGACATTTTACGCTTTTCTTTGGCTCTAAAACCATAATTGGCATCCCGCTTGCGTTGATAACCTCATCTTAACCTTGAGGCATCGGACCATGTTTCGTAATCATACAGGCCGGATTGCGGCCACTCTGCTGCTTCTTAGCACAACCACGATACCGCAGACAGCTTTAGCTGCAAGCTATCTGGAGGCGGGTAAGAAAAAGGTGAGAACAACATACACGGCCTCACTGGTTGAGATGACGCAGACGACCGAGAACCCGCGCACATCCCAGACATTAGATTGGCGTCAGCCCAGCGTAGAGCTATCCTTTGAATTACCACCGGCTCACCGCACATCTGAGATTGTTCTCACTTTATCAGCTGATCCACTGACGCGTGTGGCTCGAAATGCACCTCTGCACGTCCAATTTAATAATGGCGAAACTGTACCCATTCGCTCTAATGGATATGGGTTTGAAGCCCGGATACCCCTCGATGCCGCACAAACGCGTGGAAATCGGAATATCCTGCGTATTACCTATCCCACACCGGCAGGTGCAGACTGTGTGAACCCTAATCATGGAGCTTGGTCTATTGACCTCGCGCAATCTTCATTGCGTATTTCAGGATATACAAAAAACCGCAATTTGAGACTCTCTGAAGTCACAGAATATCTCGAACATGCCGCCTTAACACCCAAAAAAATTGGCTTGATTGCAAAAGGCGCTGACGCAACAGATATGCAAGCTCTAGCCGCCCAAGGTCTGTCTCTACGAACGCCTTCTGTACCGAAGTTTTCCGTTTCCAAAAGAGGAACGGACTTCAATGTCATCATGGTCAAACGCAGTGGCTTATTTAACATCACAAATGATCCAATGATTTTAAACTCCAAAGGCCCCCGTATTTTTGTCCCGCGCGGAACATCAAAAGAACTCATTTTTACAGCCGATACGGATACAGAAATACTGGAATTATTGGAAGTTTTTGCAACGCGGAAACTCCCGAATACCCGCCGTCCAATCTCCAGCATTGGAGAAATGTATATGCAGCGACGCCTCGATTCTGATCGGGAAATAATTGCGGGTAGAACCCAGCTATCAGGCTTAGCGGTTAAGCCAATTAATGCGCGGCCTGGCGAGCAAAGCTATGCGTTTAGCGTCGAAGACCCGACATCAACGCAGGGTACATTAATGCTGCGCGTATCCACAACGCAGTACACAGGTGAAGACTCCCGCCTTCGTGTCTCTCTGAATGGAAAAACGCTCGGGGCCACAAAATTAGATAAAAAACGTAAATCCGTCGCATTTGACATTAAGCCAAGCGATTTGAACACAGTCTCTAATATAGTGACGCTCTCGCCAGATCTATCCGCACAAAGCGCGTTTAGCTGTCCCAGCCTCAATACCTATAATTCTGGATATTCCATTAGTGGTGGATCACGTTTGACACTGTCTCAAGCGGAGGACCCCTCCGTCACAAATCTGGCACAACTGGCCTCAACGGGCAGTTTATTTGCAAAAAGCGAGAGCTATATCGCCTTGCCGACACAAACACGCGATTATCAAGCCGCGCTGAGTGTTTTAGGCCAGATGGCAAAATCCTCTGGTCAGGGTTTCATCCTCGCTGATTACACACGCGGATCAAATGTCGCGAAAGATAAACATCTTTTGATTATTGGCCCATCGCACATGGTCAAAGATCATTTGACAGGCGCGCCACAAGCCTTGCGCGAAGCGATGTCTGGTCAATCCTCTAAAGGAGATAATTTATTACAAGCTGAATATGGGCGATCCGCTAGCCTGACGGCTGATAAGTCTGCCGTGAAATATGCCGCCGCTCAATCTAGGGCGTTCAAAATCAATCGCGGCGGCGTGGCGGCATTATATGGATCAGGTGAGGGTTATTTAACAGGCGTTATCTCAGCCACACCGGGTATGAGTTTTTCTCGAGCCAGTCAAAATTTAATCAAGCCAAATCATTGGAAAGCTCTTCAAGGCGGCGTTGCACGTTGGACATCGTCTTCGATTATAATGGCGCAAACTGCGCAATCAGATGACGGCATCCGAAAACCCGTCGTCAAAAAGCCTTTCCAATTCCCCGGTTTTGATATCCCCGGGCTTGAGAGTTATGATGTCTATCTCCCAGAAATTAACTGGCCAGAATTTGACATGCCTCAGGTCAGTCTTCCGGATATCAACTGGCCAAATATCGACTGGAAAAATATCAATTGGCCTAAGTTCAAATTCGCTCAACCCGAGACCGAGATAGAAGCTGAAATTTCAGACTCAAAAATTTCGCCAGCGGTCCCGCGTCTGAAACCTGTCATTCAAACCTCTAAGCCAAAAGTGAAATCCGCTTCGCTCGGTCTGCGCGGACCTTTCCAATTTACAGAGACAAAGCCAAAACAAATCGCCTCGTTTCATGATTTAATGCAGGCAACGCAAGCGAAATGGAGCGCAACTCAGCAATGGTTCAAAGCAAAAAAGGACGCGCTTGTTGAGAGTCAAAAATTGAATGAAGTCGTCACTGCGTCAGATAATTTGCAAGATCGCACGCGGCCAGCAGGGCAGACATTAAAATCATTCCTCATGGATAAACTTTCTGCCAAAGGTCTGGTCCAATTTGGGGAACGCACCGTGTCTGTTTACGGCCTTATCTTGATAATCGCCTTTAGTTTAATTCTTTTATTGATGAGCCTTGCCAATCCGAAATCACGTTTAGGCGGGCGTCACTAATAACCAAGTTTACTGTCTCTGGTCCGAGAGATGGTTTATAACCCGTCACACCCGGTCCGGGGTGTGGCGGGTTTCTTTTTAATAAATATCAAATTTATTTAATTTAATTTAATTTAATTTAATTTTGAGGTCGCTATTATTCAGCTTGTAAAGGCAGGGTAATTTTAACGCGGGTTCCCTCGCCTTTTGCAGACCGTATCTTCATATGCCCTTTGTGTAGATCTGTTAGAGACTTCACAAGAGACAGACCTAAGCCAGAGCCACGCTTATCAGACAATTGCGCCGCTTCACCTTGTGCATAAGGGTCACCGATACGCGCGATTTCAGCTTCGCTCATCCCAGACCCCATATCGCTAACAGTCAATTCCAAGTCGCCATCTATAGCTTGTGCATCGACTTCGACTTGAGTGCCCTTGTCAGAGAACTTCACAGAATTTGACAAAAGATTCAGCAGAATTTGGCGCACGGCGCGTCTGTCTGCTTGAACGAGCAAGGCTTGATCCAGATCGAGATTAATCTCAATGCCAACCTCTGCCGCATCCGCAGCGGGTCGTATCATTTTAACCGAAGACCGAATGACATCAGCGGCATCAAATGTATCATAATCCAACTCATATCGACCCGCTTCTATTTTTGAAAGATCAAGTACATCCCCGATTAAATCGAGCATATGTTGTCCACTTTCATGAATAAGGTCCGCATATTCCGCATATTTCCCGGGTAAGGGTCCAAATAAACGTGAGCGCATCATATCGGAAAATCCGATAATCGCATTCAAGGGCGTCCGCAATTCATGGCTCACACCTGCAAAGAATAAAGTTTTATCCGTGCTCTCTTGAGCCGCGACAGCCCCTTGCTGACGTAATAGATCCATTTGATCTTCTTCGCCTGTCCTGTCATGGGCATGAACGAGCCATCCCTTTGAGGACAGAGGCGTAATCCGAAGATTATAGCTCGCCATCTGACCGCTTCCCGCGTGGGATACCCGGACAGTTTGCGCCGACTTCGACAGCCGCGCCGCATCGATAGCGGCCGCAAGGGTAGATTTATCTTCATGACCTTCTTCGACAAAATCATGTAAGTTTTGGGGGATAGTCCCCGAGAATTGCTTTGAGCCTTGCACATTCGTTCCGACAAGGCGCGCGGCCTCATCATATTCAAACAATCCGCCATCAACGCCATCACGCCAATAGGTACGAGTTGGATCATACACTGAAGCTTTACGGTGAGACGCAGAAAAGAGCGTGGCGAGGCCAAAAGCGAGTAAGGCTGACAAGGCGGAAAGCTTCGCCCAGGCTCCAACCGAAGGTCCCAATGATGGGGGTTTAGGTAAATACCCTTGTTGGCCAGCAAACCAAACAACGCCCGCAATGAGACCGGCAATGACAGTTCCCTCTAGAATTTTTTCGCGTTCGAACAAACACGCTATAGCGGGCACAGCGATGAATAAGAGGGCCATAGGCTGAAACCCAAGGATTAAAGACGCCAGTAAGGCTAAGGCAGCCCAGCTCAGCATTAAGACGATTTGGACCCATTCTCGATTCGCGATACGAGCTAAAATAATGCCTAAAATGGCGGGTACAGACGCCACAGCGAAAACGGGTAAAAAATCCGATATGTTTATTCCGCGCAGAACAAGCGCAATCAAACCAGCTCCTAAAGCCAAGAGCCAGACGAGGCTCGGCAATAAAACAGGCTGTCGTTCGATCAAACTGCCGCGATCTGCTTGATGGACGATAATTGTCAAATCCAACTCCTTTAGCCAATATCCAAACTGAAAACCCAGTCTGAATTTGGTTAACTTAGCTGTTCAAAGCAAATTGGCGCCAATATAGCTAATCTATTCGCGTCTGACGCCATATTTTGCACGCCCATACACCCAAATGACGTGTTCATGCTAATGACTTTTGGGATTGGTCAGCCTACATGGGCTCCATGAATTATCCGCCGAATATTCAGGACATGATTGACGATTTTGCCTTTCTAGAGGATTGGGAAGATCGCTATATGCATGTCATTGACCTTGGAAAAGGCCTTACGCCCTTACCCGACGGGACGCGGACAGATGAAAACAAAGTCAAAGGCTGCGCCAGTCAAGTCTGGCTGGTCAGTGACAATACAGATGGTATTTGGACATTTTTGGGCGATAGCGACGCCCATATCGTAAAAGGCCTCGTTGCCATCACGATAGAAATATTTTCAGGTCGCAGCGCCGCAGAAATTGCCGCGCTGGATGCCAATGTTATTCTATCAAAGCTCGGACTCGCGGAACATTTATCCGCGCAGCGTTCAAATGGTCTTGCATCGATGATTGGACGGATAAAAGCGGAAGCGGCAGCTTAGCTGAAAATATCCGCTATTTTATCAAAATCAACACCTTCTTTAACGCGCCGAATTTCGAGATAGGTCGCTGTCAATCCAACATAAGAAAGGGCGACAGAGACCATTTGTGCCAAACCCGTCCCAATCGCATTTGCAATCCAAAACGACATGGATCCACCTTCTAATAAGGCCGTCTGAGAGTTCCCAAAAAATAACACTGGAATCTGGAAGACCAAACCAATCACGGCAGCAAGAACACCGAAAATAATCATCATGAGTAATATCCAGCGTTTATACCCTTTGGATAAACTCCAAGAACGAGATAACGCTCCGGTAATGGTTCCCCCTTCAATAACTTTTATATGAAGTGAAAGAGCCCAGCCGAGAGCTAGGAAAATGCCTGGTATAACTAAGAGGAGAAACCCAACCATCATACCAAGAAAATAGAGAATAAAAATGGCTAGAAGTGGAAAAAAGAGGCTCAGGCTGGATTTAAGAGACTCACCTAAACGCGCATCACGATTATTTAGCGCATTCATCGTCATTTGAATAATTACGCCATACATGAGCACGCCTATTGTCATATAGATTAGATAAATCGCAATCGCAGGACCTATGATACCTGCCCATTCAATATCCTCCGCCCAAGTTGGGTCATAGAAATTTATACCGTCACCTACGCCTAATAAAATTGGCCACATTGAAAATAACATCATCGGAATACCAGTGCCGAAAAATGTCAAAAGAATGAAGGGAACGAGATTATTCTTCAGAACCCCAAATGTATTCGAGACAACGCGTCCAACATCAAAACTTTTCTTATTCGGGTTTTGCCAGTCATACTCATATTCTGGCGCGCCTGGATCTGTATTCGTCATTTAAAACTCTCCCCCTCTTCCCTTATATCTAGCTTGCGGTAAACTTAGCGTCTAGCCTTTCAATTCGACATCCCAATAAAGGTAATCCAGCCACGTCTCATGCAAATGATTTGGCGGAAAGCGCCGTCCTTGACTTTGCAATTGATGCATTGTGGGTTGTTTGGGCTGAACAGCGGGGTGCATACGAGCGTCTTTGGGTAAACGGCCCCCTTTTTTCAAATTACAGCTTGAACAGGCCGCGACAATATTTGTCCAGCTTGTCTTTCCGCCTAGGCGGCGCGGGATAACGTGATCAAAGGTGAGTTCCTTTGGTGATTTACAATAGGCACATTCAAAGCCGTCGCGTAAAAATAAATTAAATCGCGTAAAGGCGGGCGACCGGTTTTGCGGGACATAATCTTTCAGCGCGACAACGGACGGCATTTGCATTTCAAATGAAGGACTGCGCACACATTGTTCATAATGGTCAATGACGTTCACACGGTCTAAGAACACGGCCTTCACCGCATCTTGCCATGACCAAAGCGACAGTGGAAAATAAGAGAGCGGTTGATAATCCGCATTCAAAATTAGGCAAGGATAATTGCCCTGACTGACAGGCGCAGCGTCTTCAAGATTAATGATATGACGCGGGAGGGCGCTCATATAGAACGGCCCCACGTTAGACTGCACCTCAGCTGCAAACTCTTATAAATTTTGAAAGCGGCTCTCCAATCAATCCTATGATTCCTAGCCTACGCAGAAATAATTAGGTTTGACAAGTCCCTCTTGTCGTAGCCTCGCCTCAACTTGGAGAGGTTATAGGGGTCAAAGCCAATAGCTTTGCCAGTTTTGCCAAGCGATAATTTACTTGCTTCGTTATCATTTCGCCGCGGTCTAGGCTGCAGCTAAGATGTAGCGCTTCACCTTTTACCTCCAGATTAAAATCGTCGAGGAGAGACGGTGTTCGGCCCGTCGCAACAATACCCAATCGTATGGCTTCACCGACACAGGCAGCAGCATTGCGTTGCGTCTCCGTCAATAAATCCTCAACCAAACCCGTAACGGGTGGCTGTCTTTTTGCAGTGTAACTCCTAAAAAGCGACAGGGACAGAAAGACACGCGCTTCATGACTCAAACCTGATACCGGCGCATAGAGCACATCTTCAAAAACTAATTCGGCACGGTGATCTGGATGTAAGTTTTTTCCCAATCCAGCCAAATGACAGGCGGCTTGTAATAAACGGCTATCTACCTCTTCATTAAATGCGCGCGGGATAATCGATAAAAGCGGAGACAGAAAACGATAAAGCGGAGGACCAAAATGTTCCGCCTGAACAAAACCTCTGGCAAAGTCACGGCACCCGTCAATCAAGGCATCTCGATTTTTGACGGGTTCAGGCAGTGTATTCCACACCAAACCTTCCCGCAGGCCTGCCATAGAAATAACAACATATTTTGGCGAGAACCGATGAATGAGCCGCTCGAGCATTAATCCTGCATATGGCAAAGTCTCTGCACGCGCCTTTCGCATTCCGGGCCAATTCAAGACATCCGTTATACCGTCAGTCCAAGCCCAATGTGCTAAGTCCTGCGCCGCCAAAACGGGTAGGCGGTAGCCTTGCAGGGTCCGCAGTGGATAGCCGATACGCTTTTGATGGACAGAAGCGAGGTTTCGCCATGCTCCCCCCACTAAATATAAGATATCTTGCCCCTCCAAATAAGCGGGCACTTTGGCCAAAGCCTGATCTAAGGCTCCAATACGCGCTGCATACTCTGCAGACGTTAAATCAGAAAGATTCCCGCCAATCGCATCAAACGGGCCTAGAGGCAAAGAGATGCCTTGCACATTTGCATCATCTTCTTTTAAAGCCGGTTCAATCTTCATGAGTTCAAGGCTGGCACCGCCCAAATCGGCGCCAATTCCGACTCGCCTATTATTACTGGATAAAAGGCCTAACGCAGCAAAACGGGCCTCATCTTCACCTGATATCGGCGAGATATCAAAACCCGTTTCCTCCAATATTGCGGCGACAAATTCAGGTGCATCTTTAGCAACCCGCATGGCAGCGGTTGCTCCAACAATCGGTGCAGATAGCCCTCTCGCTTCAATAATATGCGAGAAGCGCAATAAAGCTTCACGGCACATCTGCTTTCCTTTTTCAGACAAGCGCCCTGTTTCACGCAAATCGCGGCCCAGGCCTGCCAAAATTTTCTCGTTATAAACGGGCGTAAAATGCGCGCCGAATACATCATAAATGACCAAGCGTACGGAGTTTGACCCAATATCAATGACGGCGAGTTGGCGTATATTTTGTGCCACGGCTCGCTAACCCACTAATTTGGGTTCAAATATTTGCGAGGCAGGTAAGTCTGTGTCTTCCAATTGTGCTGGTGCGGAGTCAGCTAAAGCCGCTCCTCGTCCAGACAAAGACGGATTTTCCATAAAATACTTATGCGCGGAAAAGGGCGGATATCCCTCTTTAGCTGTTACGCGGATATAGCGTCCCGTCGATTGCAACTCCCAACTATTCGTCGTGTCGAGTAGGTTCGCCATCATGATTTGGTCAAGAACTTGGTTATGCACGGTTGGACTTTCGACGGGTACCAAAGTTTCTATTCGCCGGTTCAAATTACGGGGCATCCAATCCGCGGAACTAATAAACACTAAAGCTTGGTCAGATGGCAGGGCCGCGCCATTACCGAAACAGACAATACGTGAATGTTCTAGAAAGCGGCCAATAATGGACTTTACGCGAATATTCTCACTCATACCCTCAACATTCGGCCGTAGGCAGCAAATACCGCGGACAACAAGATCGATTTTAACACCAGCTTGCGAGGCCTCATATAATTTTTCAATCATCACGGGATCGACGAGCGCATTCATCTTCGCCCAGATATTCGCCGGTCGGCCCGCATGGGCATGTAAAATTTCGCGGTCAATATGCCCCTCTAATGTGTCACGGAGCGATAGAGGTGCGACCGATAATTTCTTCAAATCTTGAGGTTCATTATAACTTGTTACGAAATTAAATATCTTACCAACATCCTCACCAATCAAATTATTAGCCGTAAACAGCGCGAGGTCCGTATAGATTTTCGCATTTACGGCATGGTAATTTCCCGTGCCCAAATGCGTATAAGTTTTCAGCTCACCGTCCTCTTGCCGGATAACAAGACTAACCTTCGCATGGGTTTTATAGCCGGTAAATCCATAGACAACTTGAACCCCGGCACGCTCTAAATCTCGCGCCCATCTCAAATTTGAGGCTTCATCAAAACGGGCTTTCAATTCAACAAGCGCCGTCACATTTTTTCCCGCTTCTGCCGCATCAATCAAGGCTTGCACAATCGGGCTATCATCGCTGGTGCGATATAGGGTCTGTTTTATGGCCACAACATTTGGATCGCGTGACGCCTGCTGAAGGTACTGAACCACAACGTCAAAGGCTTCGTAAGGATGATGGACAAGAATATCTTTCGCCGCAATGGCCGCTAAACAATCGCCATCAAATTCGCGGATGCGTTCGGGAAAACGTGCTTTAAATGGCGGGAAAAGAAGATCGCTTTTTCCCCCTTCCACTAATTCGGAAATATCACGCAACCCAAGAACATCGGCCGCTTGTTCGATTTTTTCGTCGGCACAGTCAAAACTCGTGATAAGAAAATCACGCAAGCTCGGTTTCATTTGTTCATTTATCTCAAGACGAATAACCCGCCCTTTACGCCGTTCACGTAAGAGGCTTTCAAAATGCTGAACTAAGTCCTCGGCGCGCTCATCCACCGCAATCCCGCTATCCCTCGTAATTCGGAAAACGCCTGAGTCTGTGACATCGAAGTCAGGATATATGATGGGCGCATAGGTCCGCAGAACATCTTCGACCAAGACAATGTCTTTTCCTTTACCGCTGGTCTTTATTTCAATCATACGCGGCACGCTATGCGGAACAGTAATCAACCCAAAGAGAGGGTCACGCCCCGCTTTTTCTAAGCTCAGTACAATGCCAAAACCAAGATTCGAGATGAATGGAAAAGGATGCGCAGGATCAACGGCTAAAGGGGTCAAGAGCGGCAGGATTTTCGCCTCAAATATTTCGCGCAGATCGCTCGCCTGCTTATAAGATAGGTCAGCCACAGACAGAACATTCCTATTGGCTGCGGAGAGTTCCTCTTGCAATTTTCGCCAGCATTTATTTTGCCGTGCCACGATTTTACCTGCGCGTCGGTTGATTTTTTCTAGCTGTTTTGACGGTAGGTGTGTAACTGAATTCTTTTGCCCTATGCCCGCACGTACCTGCTCGCGTAGGCCCGCAACCCGCACCATATAAAACTCATCGAGGTTTGACGCGGAAATAGATAGAAACCTAACCCGCTCTAACAGCGGGACATTTGTATTTTCAGCCTCTTCCAAAACCCGCGTATTGAAAAACAACCAAGAGAGCTCTCGGTTAAACAATCGGGATGGGTTATTAGGCTTCAAAGAGGCGGCTCAGCTTAAACAAAGGGACGCCATTTATGCCAGTCGCCAGGCCGTCTTGCAAGCTGCGAGGTTTACGCCGCGTGCTGAACTGAATCGTCGGATAAGATTGTGAAAGCACTCAACGCATCCGGAGCTGACCGAAGCCGAGAGCGGTTTTCCTCGCGGCGCAATTGACGCGACACACGGGCCAAAGCGCGTAAATGCGCCCCTGCCGCATCTGCAGGTGCGAGCAAAAACGCCACCAAATCGACCGGGCGGCCATCCACGCTGTCAAATTCCATTGTATCAGACAAACGGGCAAAACCTGCCATCACGCGGTCCAATCCCTCAATACGAGCATGCGGGAGAGCAACGCCGTTCCCAACGCCCGTTGAGCCCAGGCGCTCACGTTCTATCGCGGCCGCGACAACGTCGCGGGCCGCAATATCTAGCTTATTGGCGGCAATCAGGCGCGTGGCCATTTCTTGAAAGAGCTGTTTCTGCGAGCCGACATGTAAGTCAACAACCACGCTTTCAGCTGTAAATAAAGTATCGCTCATGGGGGAACTCATATTTTTAAAATGCGCCTGAAGCGAAATGGCTTCGTTACAGACCGTTTCACTCGATCTTAAGTCTGTTAAATTCATCGCTCACATATATATCGTAGATTTAAACGTCAAATACTCGAGTCAGCTCAATAATAGTCACTAAGTGAGTAAAATCAGGCCTTTAACTTGATTTAGGATCGATCCATCCAATGTGCCCATCTGCACGTTTAAACACGACATTGATCCCGCCATGCTTCGCATTATTGAAAACAACAACGCCAGAATCTGCTAAACCGAGCTCTAAAGCTGCCATACCAGGGGTGAGCGTGCGTATCTTGCGCGTACTTTCCGCAATCACCATGGGCTCATCTTGAACGCCATCTGCGCTATCTTCTTCTTGTTCTTCAGTTACGGGATTTTCCAAGACGAACATGGCCGCTTCCTTTGCCTTAGCTCGCTGGCTGTGATCCTTGAGGCGGCGTTTATATCGCCGCAACCGCTTTTCTATATGCTCTAATGCTTCGTCAGAGGCGGGATAGGCTTCTTGTGCCTCGCCTTGACCTTCCATGGATGCGCCCGACGGCAAGTGAACGGAACAGATTGTCCGAAACCCTGACCCTTCGCGTGATATACTCACTTGGGCCTCTCCCTCCCGATGGATATATTTATCCATCATCTCCTCTAATCGGTCTGTTATGCGCTCGCGGAGCGCTTGTGATACATCGATTCCTTTAGAGGCGATTTGGATCTGCATGAGCGGCCTTTCTATTCCGGTTTCGTCTGGCTTATATATCTACCATAACACAAACTTTGTGGCCCGTGTTATTTTTCCCGTCATTTTCATGTCCGAAAGACTCATCCAAATATATCTGGATTATGCCCTAATGGATCTGGACCATATTGATTTGGACCGCGTGTTCCCGGGAAAATAAACCAAATTATATGGGCGAGGTCGAAAATTAAACCAATACCCGGCAGTGCCCCAAGCACGATAAAAGCAAGGACGAACCATCCTGTTTGTCCTAAATCATGGAACCGCCTGATTTGCAGCATAATATTCGGCAAAAAGTTCACCAATGCGAAAATAACCATCAGAAAAACTGACAGCAAACCGCCGGCACCAAGCTGAAAATCATCCTCAAAATCTGCGTCTGAGTTCCCCGCCAAGACCTCATTGATGACATCTAAAATTTGTTCAGATCCATCCGCCATAAATAGGACAATAAAGAGAACAGTATAGATTATGAATTGATAGAGCACGACCCACCAATAGGCTGACCGTTGCGCGCGCCCTTCGGCGTTTGCGTAATTACCGTAAAATCGGCGAACCGCTTCTCCAAAATCCAACATCATTCAAATATATCCGCACTATAACCATGTGGGTCGGGCCCATATTGATTTGAACCTTGTTCACCCTGAAATGCAAACCAAATCATTCGCGCGACTTCCACAAAGGGTACAATTAAATTCACGGCCCAAAACACTAAAACAAGCCAACCTGTTTGCCCAAGGTCGTGAAAACGTCTGGCTTTTACAGTAATACCCGGCAAAAAATTGACGAGATAAAATAAGGCTCCAAGACCTAGAATAATAAGGGCTCCAGTTCCAAAATCATCATCCGTCTCTGTTTCATCTATTCCCACAAACGCAACAAAGGCAATCAGCAGACCCGTATAAATAATGACTTGCATTAAGGTCGGCCACCAATATTCGGCCCGTGTCGCTCGACCCTCAAAATTCACATAATTTTTATAAAACAAGCCAATGGATTCCCCAAAACCAATCATTTTATCTCCGTTAGATTAGACTGCACCGCCAAAGCGCTCGGTCCAAGCTTCAATATCTTCAGCTTCAATTTTCGTGAATAAGACAGGCGGTGCAGACACAGGCAAACCAATTGGCAGCGCATTCATACAACTTTTCGCGCCCCTAAATATCCATGTTCTATTCTCTTCTGGAATATTCATGGCGTCGAGAATTTTCTTCGCTGCGTCAGGAATAATCGGCTGTGCTAAAACACCAAATAAGGCGACAAGGTTTAGCCCAACGCGCACGCCCATTGCCGCTTGGTCGACATCAGTTTTATAATGTGTCCACGGCGCAGCCTGTGTCAGATATTCATTACCCGCTGCCCAAATTGCGCGCGTCTCAGCCATGGCTTTACGAAACTCGCGGGCTTCATAAAATTCGACTAGGCGCGGCAGACGTTCATCGAGCTCTGCTTCCAACCATTTTTCTGCCTCTGTGACAGTTCCGCCATCTGGCACCGCGCCGTCAAATTTCTTCACACAATAGCTTGTAATGCGGTTAACGAAATTCCCAAGCACATTGGCGAGATCAGAATTTACGCTGGCTTGGAAATCTTCCCATGTGAACGCCGCATCGGAACTCTCTGGCGCATTCGCCATAAGGTGCCAACGCCAGAAATCAGACGGCGCAATATCAATGGCTTGGTCCATAAAGACCCCGCGCTTTTGGCTTGTTGAAAACTTCCCGCCATACCACGTCACCCAGTTAAAGGCTTTCAGCTCATCCACGAGTTTCCACGGTTGCTGGCTTCCCATAATCGTCGTCGGGAAAGACAGCGTGTGAAAGGCGACATTATCCTTACCCATAAATTGGACATAGCGCGTCTCATCCGCGCCTTTATCCGTGCGCCAGAATTTCTCCCAATCGCCGCCAGTTTGGGCGGCCCAATCTTGCGTCGCGCCAATATAAGCGATGGGCGCATCAAACCAGACATAGAAAACTTTGCCTTCAAATCCTGCACGCGTCTTACCGTCAGCATCAACAACAGGCACGCCCCATGTAAGGTCACGCGTAATGGCGCGGTCACGAAGACCCTCGTCCAGCCACTTCATCGCAATAGATGTCGTTAGCGCAGGCCAATCCGCGCGGTGCGTTTCAACCCAATCACGAAGACGGCCGCTCATATCAGATTGCTTCAAATACAGATGGTTCGTGTCGCGAATTTCAACATCGTGACTGCCTGAAACCGCGCTATAGGGATTAATCAAATCCACTGGGTCGAGAAGCTTCCCGCAGCTATCACATTGATCCCCGCGCGCAGATTCAAACCCGCAATTTGGACATGTCCCTTCAACATAACGGTCTGGCAGATAACGGCCATCCGCAACAGAATACACCTGCTGAGACGTGCGTTCCTCGATGAAACCATTGGCTTCCAGCGCCAGCGCAAAGTCCTGCGTCAGGCGGTGTGTCGCCTCTGAGCTCGACCGCCCAAAATAATCATAGGACAGCTTAAAATTCGCGCCCGCCGCTTTCTGTGCCTCATGCATCTGATCGCAATAATCAGAGACCGACAGCCCAGCCTCTGCCGCAGCCAGCTCGGCCGGCGTTCCATGCTCATCCGTCGCGCAAATATAAAGCACCTCATGCCCCATCAAGCGCATAGCGCGGCTATAGACATCGGCGGGCAACATAGAACCCGCCAAATTCCCCATATGCTTGACCCCATTGATATAAGGCAAAGCGGAGGTGACGAGAATGCGTGCTAGTTTTTTATCAGACATATCGCGCTTCTACCCCTGTCACGCGGGCATTCAAGAGGAATTGACGCCACGTTACGAGGTAAAGACGTGGACACGGCCTAGAAGGTGAAAAA